>MTOL01000516.1 GCA_002011685.1 Deferribacteres bacterium JdFR-76 | reverse complement strand
GCGGGTAAATTCCATCTGCCGTGCCAATGCCCAGAGCCAGTTCCCGCCGAGGAAACTCTCTTTCTCAAATTGCAGGAACAAATCGCGGTAGATGGTCTCTCCTGCGTGGTTCGCCGTACGGCAATAACTTGCCGTAAGCAGACCATCTTCCAGAACAGGATATTTGACCTCCGCCAGAAAACCGCGTTCGTCATTCAAATTTTGAACTAGCTGGTGCCGATTCATCAAAGTAAATGAATGCTCACGGATTACCGTTGGCGGGTTATTGAGCAGTCCATTGTAAAAGGCAAAATTTCGGTAGTCCTTATATTCAACCAGGAACGACAACGATCCGATGAAAAGGCTGCCACTCAAATATAGCGCCAGACCATCATCGAGCTGAAACGATTCGGGATACGGCGCATGTGCGATCTCTCCATAAACGGTTCCAAAGGAATGATTCATCTGAACAGACAGGGAATAGCGACTGAACCCTTTTCTGTGAAGCGGCGCCCGGGCAGCATAAACGTATGTTCCCCCAAGTAGCAGATGCGGAAACACTCTCAGACGGACCTCACCGCCGTATTGGGCCGGTAACCTCACACCTCCCGCGGAAGAAGAAGCAATCTCCGCCACATTCAGACGGGTTTTCCGAGGCCGTCCCGCAAGAAGCTGCACGTCCAGAAAAGAATGATGGATTTCAAAGTACACACCGTCAAGATTGGAATCCCAGCGCAACGCATGATGCTCAAATGACCGAAGCGTAAGGCCTCTTCCCAGCAAGCAGTAGAAGTTTCCCAAGCGCAGACGGAAATACTTTCCTCTAAACTCAACATAACGCTGGGTCAATCCGGACACATCAGCCTGTCGGGCAAATGTAGCTGCAGGACGATGTACACTTAAACGCATCCCAAATCGGATCAAGCCCCTTTGCAGGGACACATCATTCCAGCTTTCAAAAAACTCGGACTCTCTTGCAGAAGCTCTGGCGACCTCAGAATAGCTCAAAAGCTCTACCCTGACCTGCGCAAATGCAGCCGCTGTCCAAAAGCATACCAGAATCAGTACGCCTGTTCCTCGTTGCCAACCCATCATGCTATTCCTTCTCCAGCAGCGGAATAATCTCCTGTTCAAGATGGTGTTCATCCCCTTTTCTGTAGGAATCGTGGGAATAGACAATGTAGCCGTGTTTGTCGAGCAAAACCGTCAACGGCGGGTTTACACCCCCATAGAGATGAAAAACTTCGCTATTTGTATCCAGCAGAATAAGAAATGGATATTTCTTTATCCGCGCCTCAACCCGCACTTTTTCTACGGTTTTCGGATCGTCGATGGCTATGGAAATGATCTGCAACCCTTTGCGATGGTATTTCCTATACAACTTCTTCAGGGCCTTCATTTCGAGTTTGCACGGAATGCACCACGTTGCCCAAAAATTGATAAGGATTGGCCCCTTTCCCAGATGATCCGCAAGCCGAAACTGTTTCCCGTTCAATCCGGATAGGGTAAAATCCGGTGCCTTTTGTTTCTGTCCGTTCGCAACAGCCACCAACAGAATCAGCAGCAAACACACAGATCTCCTCATCGTAATCTGCTCCTCCTTTATCTCCTGTTAGGGGAAAAGCGTCCACGCCGCCTGCAAAATTTCTTTGGTCCAAACATCCTGAATAAAGGCTACAACATGCAACTGATCTCTGTTCCAGTCTGCCTCCTTTTTTATTTCAAATGGGATAACACAGTCAGTTCCGGCAGGAACCGACAGGGAAAGCCCCTGCGATGTGGGCCATAATTTGCGCAACACATACGAAAAGCGGGTTTGTCCGTTAATTCCGGGAGGGTTCGCAAATCTTATTTCTTTTTCAATAACGGCAACCAGCAATACAGCCTGCCGCAGGTCCTGAAATGCGGCAACTTTCAATCTGCCTCTTATGCTCCCTTCATTTTGAAAAAAATTCTGTATTTCCAGAGCTACAATTGGAGCCTTTCTTTTTCGTTCTCTGAGGTCCTGCAACAACCGCGATTTCAACTCTGCCGCCCCCTCCTCAAATAGGATTCCATCTACCACTATAACGGGTGTGCTATTGATCTGGTAAAAGCGTACTCTGGCATCATTGTCCCTTTTGGCTGCAATGTACATAGGATCCCCTGGAAACGGAATTGCCGTATGGTACTCAATCACAACCACATCCGAAGGATGCAATTCTTTGAGAAGATCCTCCTGAATGGCATCAGCTTCTGGGCAGTTGGCACAATTGCTGCTTGTAAAATGTTCGAACAGCACGGTTCGCTTGAGAGAAAGCACAACCGCGATTGTATCTGTTTTTCCCCCAGCGAGATTAACTTGGATTTCGAACGGCTGGTAATTGGATTTATGAACGGAAACGGTGTGTGGACCCGCTTCCAAGCATTCAACGCGCAACGGCGAAAATCCCACGGGGACACNATCGACCAACACCTGTGCGCTTTCTGGCACGCTGGAGACCAAAAGACCACTCACTGTACTCAGAAGTTTCATGGGAAGATACAGTTGGCTCGCCTGGCCGGTACGTACCAGAACGCTAATCTCACCACTCAGCATCTGGTAACAATCTTTTTGCAGTTTTACTGTGTGGTGCCCTGCGGGAACACTGTCCAGACGAACAGATTGTGTAGCAGATGTGAATTTTCCTGTAAATTCGAACCGGCCTGATTGATTCAGATCAATAAAGATGCGGGCGCTGTCCACATTGGAAGTGATCTCGATGCTCCCGTAACCATTCTCCAAGCCAACTGGAACCCCATCAATGGTCCGGCATGAACTGCTCAAAAGAACCACAAAACTGAAAACCAACATGAAAATATCCCCGGGCATTGCCAGACGTTTTCGTAGCAAAGGAATCTTCATTGTTATTTCCTCACCGGATCAACATCATTTTTCGAAACGCACGGAACTTCCCTGCAGTTAATCCACATATGTAAATTCCTGAAGGCACCTTTTTGCCCTGATCATCTCTACCGTCCCACTTCAGCTCATGGATACCTGCAGGCATCCACTTGTAAACCAGCGTTCGCACCCTCCGACCGGATGAATCATAAATTTCCAGGCGGACATTTGTTGTCACCGGTAGCTGAAAACGGATGGTCGTACCCGGATTAAACGGATTCGGGTAATTGGATGCTAGGAAAAACCGTTCCGGAGGAACCCTTTTTTCTACAGTCTGTATGCCGGTAACATTGCTCTTCACGGAAATAACAAACCGCTTTTCTTCCGATGGGATGCTTATGTTACCGATCCGGACATGCACTTCTCCGCTATCGCCACTTTGCGCGAGAAAAACATGCAGGTAAACCGAAACCGTTTGGCCGGGTGTGATATTTGGGAGGACAATGCTATCCATCCAGCTCGGATAACAAGATGTCACACAAAAATAAGAGAACCAATCCTCCGGGAGTCGGTTGTTTTTCACCACAAACAGTGTTTCGCTCTGTGATGACAGATTCTTCAGGTTAAACGTGCATTTTAAATCCGAACCGATTGCCCCTATCAGATGGGTTTGATCAACCTCAACCGAAAAGCTTTGAGCCCAAAGAGTTTGGACGACCAGCATCCCCAAAAGCAGAACAAGACCAATCCGCATCCGACGCATCGAGACCCCTTTCTTCTTGTGTTTGATACCGCCCAACGTCAAAACGTACAAATTTCGCATCCAACCTGACGTTGCAATACCCTCCGGAAAGACCTTTTGCTCACAGGACTACTATTTTGCAATCCTATCCGTCCTTTCCCATCACCGCAATAGAATCATTTTTTTGACGGAACGGAAACTCTCACTTTTCAGCTCATAAATATAGACACCGGAGGGAAGGTTACTTCCGTCAAAGCTGATAGTGTACGTTCCCGCAGGTTGCACCGTATTGACCAGCAAACGCACTTCCCGTC
This sequence comes from Deferribacteres bacterium JdFR-76, assembly GCA_002011685.1. Taxonomy (GTDB): domain Bacteria; phylum Zhuqueibacterota; class JdFR-76; order JdFR-76; family JdFR-76; genus JdFR-76. The sequence continues at coordinate 7,099 of MTOL01000516.1, read as the reverse complement.
CCCGTGCATCGAAAACTTTCAGCACCACATGCTCCCGGCTTCCAACAGAATAGGTTATCCGGGTGCCTGAGTTAAAAGGATTGGGATAATTTTGTTCCAGGGAAAATCGCATAGGCGGCCGTGCTTTGATGGATCTTACCGGTGTGGGAACCTCAAACCACTCGAGGATCCGCCGCAATAGCCTGGCTTTATTATTGTTGGGAGAGGAAGATGAATCTACAATAGCGTTCAAACCGAAGCCGAGGTAAACAGTTTTGAAGGTATCTGTTTCGGACATAATCGCACCATATTTGTTTAATGAATCCTGCCATCGCAAAAGAAAAGAGCTGTGATCTGCACCCAGCTGAAGCCTAGGAACCAGTACCTGCTCTACAGGATTCTGGTATAGACTAATTTCAAATCTGAGACCATCGGAAATCGGGTTGCCCCTTAGACCGACCAGTCGATTTTTCATAAGCCAGTCTTTCATTTCAAACGAAAACTTGGCACCCAAATAATTTGTGTAAAAATTCCATAGCTGAGATCCGGCGAACTGTGTTCCGGCCATAATGCTGTTTCCAGCAATAAGAATTCTTCCACCGCCATCCAGATAATCTATCAGTTTCCAGCAATCCTCGTTATCCAGGGTTCCCTGCCATCCGCAACTCCAGATGATTGCCGTAAAAGACTTTAAGTCGATTTCACCAAACAGATCCTGGGGAATGGCGGTAAATTGCACACCGACATTTTCGAGCGTTTGAAGATACGCGATTTCGGTTCTGTTAACCACGTATGGGAAATTGGGATCGAAATCGTCATCTACAAAAAGAATGCTTCCACCCGGTACGATACCCTGATAATCCAGTTCGGTTTCGAATGCATAATGGTATGAAATATTCCTCACTTTGATTTTCATCTTCGCTGTTCCCGGTTCAGCTCCAGCCTTTATGACAAACGCGAAACTGACTTCTGCATGGGGTGGAACGTCCACGAATAGCACTTTCCCGGTTGCGTTGCCGTATTTAAACGAATACTCCCAGCCACTGGGAAGATCTAAAACCTCAGCACTAACTTCCAACCGCAGCGCCTGTCCATTGGGGTTTTTGACGAAATAATCTCTCATTTTTTCCTGGCCCGGCGCCAGTAGCTCGGCATCCTTCTCCCGGCAGAAAAAAACGTGCCGGGGAACATCGGTAGCGGCTTGGAGCACTTCTTTCGTTTCATCAGTCTGCACCCATGCCACCAATACCAGTTCATCTGGATTCCACTGAGGATCAATGGGCAAAGAAAAGTGGTAATTGCGCACGTCACCAACCTCAACAGTTCCCAAATCCAAACCTGCTGCTCCAAGAAAAAACCTCCGAAATACATTGTGAAATATCCGCTGTCCATATCTTCCAGGTGGTTCGTCAAATTCAACTTGCTTCTCAACCACAGCAAGTCTCAAACGCAAATCGCGCTGCAAAATCTCTGACAGGACTTCTAAACGGACGTTCGCGATTATCGTATCCGCGCTAAATTCAGCGTTAAGATCTAAAGCTAAGGGAGACTGTTCGTTCAGCTTGTCTTCAAGTTCCCTGAAAATGGCCTTTTTAAATGACACTTCTTTGCCATCCACAAAAAAGCTGGGGTTCATTGACACAGCATAATACTGGGATGTGCGCTGCAGAATTTCTTCGGAATTATGAAGAAACATGGGATCGTTTTGATCCGGGAAATTGTTGTGATAAGCCACCACCACAATCCGATCTATATGCTCACTGACATAGCGGTATACGGGCGGTTCATATGCCACACAGGCACCACAATTTGTATTTGTTGTATGTTCAATCAAGATGGTTTTCTCAACCTGTGCCAACATATGGGCCGGAAAAATCAGAAAAATCAGAATGAGCAGTGATCGCCTCATCAACGCCTCCGGAAAACCATGTTTTGTTATTCAAAATATCCGGTTGCCACGAAAAGGAATCTCCATCTGCCACACCTGCCGATTCGAAAGCCGGTTCGTTTATTAAGACCGGGTCAAAAAAACCTCCGCTGCCCGTTTTGCCCGCCCGGTTGCTCAATAAATCCTATCTTGGCAGAACTAGAATCAATGACAGGGTTTCCCCTCCAAAAGGAAGGGAAACCCTGGGGTCCCTTCACTTCAGAAGAATCATCTTACGGCTGATGATGGTACGTCCTGCTTTCAGCGTGTAAAAGTAGATTCCGGAGCCTAATTTATCTGCATGAAATACCGCAGTATAACGTCCTGGCTTTTTTACACCGTTTACCAGAGTTGCGACTTCCCGTCCCATCATATCATAAACCTTCAAGGTTACTTTCTGTCCACTTCCATGCTCGGGTATCTCATAACAGATTCGTGTCACCGGGTTGAATGGGTTTGGATAATTCTGTTCCAGCACAAACTGCGTTGCGATTTCTGGGCGATCCATTTCGACGGCGGTGGGCTCCGGTGTATAGATGGCTATGCCGCTGTTTTCTACGGCAAACCAGATATTCCCTTCGGCATCCTGAGAAATGACATTGACCTGATTATTGGCCAGGCCGGAGTTATCTGTGGTAAACAGCGTCCAATCCGATTTGCCATCAAATTTCATTACCCCCATGCCTGTTCCATAGCCGGCACCCGTAGCAACCCAAATATTGTTGTTCCTATCGACAAATACTTCTTTTACAAGATTAACCGGTAGCGGTGAATTGTCGCTATTATAAGTAATCCAGGTGGAGTCGCCGTCAAACATGGTGAGGCCCCCGTCCTCAAAAAAGAAGTTGCCAGATCCAAACCATTTGTTGCCATCCCTATCAATGGCAATGGCCATCACTTCATCGGACGGTAGCCCGGAGTTCATGGATGTGTAGCTGGTCCAATTCGTACCATCAAACCTGGCAACCCCACCGCCGGTAGCAATCCATATCTCATCGCCCGAAATGGCAATATCATTGATGGTGTTATCGGGAATTGGAAAATTTTCGGCCGAATAGATCGTCCATGTCGTATCACCGTCGAACACGACAACACCGCCTCCTCCTGTACCAATCCATAGATGACCGTTGCTGGGATCCACTGCCAAAGACTTGATTTCCCGGTAGGGTAGAGGGGAATTGGACATTTGGTAAACGGTCCACCCGGTATCCGATTGGAAGCGGGCCAGGCCATCGTCTGTGCCAATCCAGATGGTGTGATTGTGGACAGCCAATGCGTTGACGTTGTCATTGGGTAATTTAGAGTTTTCTGTGGTATAACTACTCCAGGTCGTGCCGTCAAAACAGACCAAGCCACCACCCCAGGAAGCACCGATCCAGGCCCTGCCGTAGGGATCAAAAACGATGGATGTGATACTGTTGCTAAGCAGACCCGAGTTGGAGACGCCAAAAGGGACCCATGTGGTATCTCCGTCGAACCGTGTCAGACCTTTTTTAAGAACCGCCACCCACACATTGCCATAGCGGTCGGTTTCGACGGTAAATACCATGTTGCCGGGCAATTTGCTGTTGGATTCTGTATATACGGTCCATTTTTGCCCGTCAAATTTCACCAGCCCTCCACCGAGCGAGGCAATCCAGATATTGTTATTCTTATCCACAACGATATCCCGGGCATTTTTGCCTGTCCACCCGGAGTTGGAGGTGGTAAATTTTTTCCAGTTTTGACCATCGAACCGTGCAAGATGTCCCTCCTCATCGGCAACCCAGACATTTCCAAGCGTATCCACCGCCAGGGTATTGATTAGGTTAAAAGGAATATCCGAATTTCCAGTTGTAAACGTCGTCCATGAGGTATCTTTGTCAAAACGGACCAGCCCCGTACGCGTTCCAATCCACACAAGGTCGTTTTTGTCATCTATGTCAATGGAAATAATGTCCAGTCCCAGAGTCTCAAGCCCATAATTTGATGTGTCGTATACCGTCCAAGTCTGACCGTCAAACCTGGCCACCCCCTTATCTGTACCGATCCATTTTACATTATCTTCATCTACAGCAATAACGCTAATTCTATTTGATGGTAGACCGGAATTATCCTTATTATAAACCATCCAATTCGTGCCATCAAAAGCCACCAGGCCATTTTTTACACCGATCCATTTCACTCCCTGTTTGTCAACGTTGATGGCCCGGATAAAATTGGTTGGCAAACCGGAGTTCATTTTGTCGTAAAAGAACGTTTCCCCCGTGATCTGGTTTAGCATAACCAGCCCACCAGGCCCCCCTACCCAGATCGTATCCCCTTCCGCTTTCAGGGCAAAAATGTCTAGGTTAGCTGAATAACATTTCCACCTGGAATTATTTGCCAGCAGCGATCCGTAAAAAAACAAGAGAAGCAAAATAACCGAAAGAACCTGGTTCGTCCATATCTTCCACGTTGACACCCTTTTTTGCCCCCTGCACAAAATCCAATGTAACATGTCACTCACCTCCCTCTGGAATTAAGTTAGAATAAACATTTCTTACCACGGGTCCCCATTGGCATCCTTACTTCAGAAGAATCATCTTTTTGCTGATCGAAACTGAACCTGCAAGAAAGCGACAGAAATAGATACCGGAACTTAATGATGCGGCATCAAAATGAGTGAAATAAACCCCCGGCCGGTTCACTTTCTGGATATACCTCCAAACTTCTTTGCCGCGACTATCATAAACAAAGAGAGTAATCTCCCTTCCAGCCAATTCCGTAGGCACCGTATAACAAAAATTGGTCTCAGCATTAAACGGGTTTGGGTAAACCTGAAGAAGAGGAGAATCGGAAAGGACGGATGTTCCCTCCTCAACTCCCGTTATTACTCCAAACCATTGCAGCACCCTCTGCAGTAACAGATCCTGAATTTCCATGCCATCAATTTGTTCCACCCCAAATGCGAGATAAACCGCTTTATACGTTTCCGCATTATACATCAAACCGGCCGTTTCACCCGACATCCTGTACTTCAAGATGGGTACGCTTTTCCCGGAGTAACTGGCGATTACATCCGGACTTTGCTGGTAGGAGCTGCTCAATTCAAAAAGAAGCCCATCCGAAATGACATTACCACTCACTCCTTCAATAACTGAAAGATTGGCATTATCCTTCACATATTGAGCATCCAGGTAGGACGTATACAGGATCTTTCCTGTATCCGGCTGGTTTCCCTCAAACATATCGCGGCCGAAATCCTGCCCGGAAATAAACAAATTCCCACCACTCTCCAGATAGCGGATTAAACAGTGTGCATCCGAATTTGTCAGGGTTGGAGAAGACGTCCATCCCATATTCCAAAAGATGGCCCTAAATGGAGTTAAATCCGCCTGTTTCACCACATCCTGAGGAAAAACTGTGTAGGTAACCTGGTGCTTTTCAAAAGCTCGGACATAAATCGCATTGGATTCTTTTGTATTGTCGGTCTCAATCAGCAGGACTTCTCCACCGGGAAGGATCCCCCAGAAATCCGAACGTGCCGTAAAATGGCTGTGATATCCCGCATTTACCGCTTCAATTGTGATTTTGGCGTAACCAGGACAGCTATCTGTACGGATTTGTAATTGAAAAGTCACACTGTCCGCAGGGGCAACGGGAAAGATAACCGATCGTCCAGTTTTCCCATTAAAAACAAAGGCATACTCCCAGGTATCCACGATTTCCACATTGCGAGCCTGGACGCGGATAAACAGGGAATCTGCCCCCAAATTTTTTATTACGTAATCCCAGCTACCGGTATGATTTTGTTTGAGGATCTGATGGTTGGACTCCACAGCACGAAGGGAATGGAACGTTAGGTCGGTTGCTGCCTGAATCACCTCGCGTGTAACATCGGACTGAAGAAAGGCTACCACCGCAAGCTGGTCCTTATTCCACAAGGAATCCACTTTTTCGGCGAAAAAGAAATCCAGCGTGTCTCCCGGAATAAGATCATTGATGGCTATGCCTGCAGGACTCCCAAAAAACTTGCGAAACACATGCGGAAATTCCTTCTCACCATTCATGCCAGGTGGGACTGGATACTCAATCATATTTTCGGTAATGACCGCTCGTAAACGCAATTCACGCTGATCAAAAGGCGACACCACAATCAGCCGGATTCTTGTCTTTAACGAATCATCCACCAGGCGTGCCTTAACATAGAGCTCCACGGGAGATTCTACCTGCAGGCGCTCGTTTACGCTATCCTCCATCCCATGGGCAGAAGTTTCCTTTCCGTCAAGCAAATAGGTGGGCACCGCCTGAATATCGTAATAATGGCGGGCCCGCTCTTCTATCTCCTGCTTGCCGGCGAGATACATGGGATCTGTAGGCAGCGGTATCCATACATGGTACCAGATCGAAACCATCCGGCCATAATTGCGAGTCAAAACATCGTAAACCAGGGGATTTAAGGCAGAGCAAGGGCCGCAATTGGCACTCGTAGCTACTTCCAGCAAAACGGTTCGCTGTACCTGCGCCATCAATAACATCCCATTTCCAAAAAACAAGAGCACCACGATTGAAATAAAGGCTTTTCGCATGGTGCCTCCTCAATCAGAATCAGAAAAGACCACCGGCATTCCCATTTTCCTGTTAAATGATAAAAAACTAAGAAATCCGTGTCTTTCACTTATGTTGCAAAGAATAAAACGTATGTTGCATTCAGGGCGCAGTTTGGTCGAACAGGGAGACCTTCGTTTTTCTCATAACCAAAACAGATTCCAGGGATGAAAGAGGCAATCCCCCATTCGGAACAAGCAGCTATTCTGTTTCAGGAATGAAATGGCTGGACAAATTCTGGCGAGTTACTGGCAGGAAACAGATTTTCGGTATTCGGAGGGACTGCAACCGAATTGTTCTTTGAAACATTTGATAAAATATGACTGACTATTAAATCCAACCCGGTATGCGATTTCCGCCAGATTTCCGGCGTTCTTTTGGAGCAGGTCCGCCGCACGTGCCAACCGTACCCACCGGATGAACTTGCTTGCCGATAAGCCTGTTAGTCCCGTCAGCTTCCGATGAACCTGAGAACGGCTCATGCCAAGATGGCGGCTCAACTCTTCCACCGAAAATTCCGGATCGTCCATGTGTTCTTCAACAATGTGCACTACTTTTTTTAGAAACTGCTGGTCAATCGAAGCAGCGATAATTTCGCTGGGTTTTATAACAGCCTTCATGCTC
>MTOL01000356.1 GCA_002011685.1 Deferribacteres bacterium JdFR-76 | reverse complement strand
GATTTCTCCGGCCCTTTCCCGTGCTTCTTCTGCATAGACGGAAATAAAAGCGTTCAGATCTTTCCGGTCCTCAATATTTTCAAGATAATAATCGACCAGTTCGCGGCAGGTTAGTTCGCGCCGCAACAGTTTCTCCCGCATCTGATGATAATCCAGCCGCGCCAGTTCTTCCATGGTTCACTTCCCTGTTATTCCGCCTTTTCGCTTTTACTTTCCGGAATTTCTTTTTTCTCGGACTTTTCTTCATCCCCGCCGCTCACGGCTTTCTTGAACTCCCGGATCCCCTGGCCCAGTCCGCGAGCCAGCCCCGGTAACTTGCTGCCCCCAAAGATGAGCAGCACAATAAAAAAGATGATGAGCAGCTCGGTGGTTCCAATACCTCCAAAACCCATGATATGCCTCCCAAGTCGGTTCTGTTACATCCCGCGAACGGTTTACGTCCCTCCCGCCGACTTTCTCTTCTTCTTTTTCAGTGAACGCGTTTGTTCCGGCGAATCTCCGGAGTCTTTACGCGAAGTAGTTTGCCCTTTCCCGTTCGCTTGTTCCGGTGCATCTGGCTTTTTCCCCTCCCCGTCAGTCGCTGTTTTCCCACCCACCGCCTGGGCTTCGTCTTCTTCGGTGTACAGATCCTCGTCCCAATCTTCGTCGGTCGGCGGCGGATAGGCATCGTAGGCCGTTTTGCTTTCCGGAGCTTCCAGGGGTTTGTTCAGGTCCACATCCAGTTCATCCAGCATCAGCTCGTCCCGGATCTCATTGGCAGCCTTACGGAATTCTCGCAACCCTTTGCCAAGTCCCCTGGCCAGCTCCGGCAAACGGTCTGCGCCAAACACAATCAGAACGATGATGAAAATCAGCATCAGTTCCAACGGTCCAATGGACCCAAACATTCAGCAACCTCCAGACAGCTTTGGGACGTCAGTACCAGCGTAAAATATACGCCGCAATCACGATCCCTACAATTCCAACAACATTTAATTTAATCTTAAACCCTACCGTAATGCTAAACAAAACCGCGTTCAGAGTCGCCGGTTCAATCCCACCGCTCACCGAATTGAGAAAAAATTGTTTAACCACGCCGTCCGGCAAAATGAGACCGATAATTTCCCCCAGTGCCGACCCGATCATTGCCCCCAGGAAAAGTACCAGCACAATGTACCCAAATGACTTTTTCCTGGATAAACTCACCGGTCCCTCCTCTCCTGGTAGGTTTACGTTGCGCCTTTTGCCTGCCCGTTCCGGGTTTTGCTCCGCGAATCAACCCCATGCTTGCTTGCCTTGGCCCTTCATCCCTGTTACCTCACCCACCTCTTTTCTTTTAAGGCTGTTTTTGCTTGTTTTCTGCCATCCGTTCTGCACGCTGGGCAGAGGAACAACCACAAACCGGCAGCAAACGGGATTGCGGGAGCCGGCACCCGGGCGCCCGTCCGATGCCAAAGAGCTACGAGAAATTTTCAATGATGGACTCAAATATATACCGGCCATCTTCCGAACCCAGAAGGGCCTCTGAGGCCCGTTCGGGATGCGGCATCAGGCCAAAAACATTACCTGTCCGGTTCACAATCCCGGCGATGTTTCCAAGACTGCCGTTGGGATTGGCTTCGTCCGTTACACGGCCGCCGGCGTCACAGTAACGCAGAATAACCTGACCGTTTGCCTCCAGTTCTTTCACGGTCTCCGGGTCCGCATAGTAATTGCCCTCATTGTGCGCAATGGGTATTTTCAGAACCTGCCCGGGCTGGCATTTGCTGGTAAAGCGGGAACTGGCATTTTCCACCCGTACATAGACAAATTTGCACACGAACCGCAAACTGCGGTTGCGCAACATAGCCCCGGGCAGTAACCCGCTTTCCAGCAGAATCTGAAACCCATTGCAAATCCCCAGAACCGGCCGCCCTTTTTTGGCAAATGCGATGATCTCCTGCATAATAGGGGAAAAACGGGCAATGGCACCGGTACGCAGATAATCTCCGTAGGAAAATCCACCCGGCAGGATCACCGCGTCCACGCCTTCCAGAGAATGATTTTTATGCCAGAGAAAACAGACCTCCTGTTTTAAAATTCGCTTCAATACATCATACACATCGTGATCACAGTTTGAGCCGGGAAAGACAACCACTCCGAATTTCATCGCTGATCCATCTCCACCTCAAAGTGATAATCCTCGATCACCGGATTCGCCAGCAACTTGCGACAGATTTCTTCGGTTCTCCTCCGGACCTCTTCCTCAGTAAGACCGTTTTCAAACGTCAGAGTGATGAACTTGCCCACGCGCACGTCCTGGACCTCGTGTATATTCATGTTATGCAAAATGTGATGAACGGCTTTTCCCTGTGGGTCCAGAATTCCGTTTTTCAGGTAGACATAGACTTTGGCTTTTGGCATCGTTTCCGAACCTCATTAGGTTGAGATATCCACCACTTCCTCTTCACCGTGCAGCGCCTGCAGCACACCGCGCACAAAACCGATCAGCACAAACAGGAGAGTAAGCGGAAAAATAGCAAACTGCGGAAACAGGATGGCAAGAAGGGAGGCACCCAAAAACGCGCTCAGCTTCATGGTATTGCGCAGATCCTTCCGGAAGGTAAATTTTGGCAGGGCCTCATATTCAAAGTGGCTAACCATCAGAAATGAAAGAAAAACAACAAAGGGAACCAGAAATGCAGGGAATCGGATGCCGCCCCAGATGGACATGCAGAAAATCACATAAGAAGCCAGGGCAATGGCCTGCATGGGAATGGGCAGACCAAGGTAGTTTTCTTTTTCAAATCCGGCCTGCAGTACGTTAAAACGGGCAAGGCGCACCGCGCCAAAAAACAGCGGCATAAAACTGATAATCACGCCTACATCACCCAGGGATTGAAAGTGGATGGAATAAAGCAAAAATGAGGGAGCAGCTCCAAACGAGATCACATCGGCCAAGGAATCGAACTCAATGCCAAACTGGCTGTAGCCGCGGATGAGTCGGGCCACAGCGCCATCCAGCGCATCAAATACGGCAGCCAGTATAATCAGCCAGGCTGCAGTAAGATAATGCCCATCAAAACTGTAACGGATGGACAGAAAACCGCAAAATAGGTTGAGAAGTGTCAGGGTTCCAGGAATTAATAGCCGTTTATTCATTTTTTATCCTTGCAATAATGGTTTCGCCACCTTTGACTCGATCATTTTCTTTCACGAGAATCTCGGCCGAGAGTGGCAAAATGAGGTCCACCCTCGATCCGAATTTGATCATTCCAAAACGTTCGCCTTTTCTGACCCGGTATCCTTCCCGCGGGTAGCACACAATCCGCCGGGCCAGAATGCCGGCAATCTGTTTAACTACAATTTTCACAGAATCCCGTTCGATGCCTATAATGGTCTGTTCGTTGGAACGGGAAGCCAGAGCTTTGTACGCCGGCAAAAAAGTTCCGGGCTGGTATTCAAAATACCCGACGCGGCCAGACATGGGAATGCGGTTGATATGCACATCAAAAACGGAAAGGAAGATACTGACCTGGATGGCGTCATCGTGAAGGAACTTGTCCTCCCGCACTTTCATAATTTGCACAATTTTTCCGTCTGCAGGAGAGACAATAATATCGTCACCGGGTGGGATGGTCCGCTCCGGGTCGCGGAAAAAGAACACGGTAAATACCGCAAAAATCCAGCCCAGACCTGCCAGAATTTTGGTTGTCAAAGAACCGGAAATCCAGGCCCCGGCCATCATGATGAGGGCAAACAGGATAACACCCGCCAGAAATCCCAATCCTTCCTTCGCCACGTAGAATCCTCCAAAGATAGGCCTTTTCCGTTACAATTTCAAGACCCTTCTCAACATTTCTTTGTAGGCTTCTTCCACTTTGCCAAGGTCCTTCCGGAAGCGGTCTTTGTCCAGCTCTTCTCCGGTTTCCAGGTCCCAGAACCGGCAGGTGTCAGGCGAAATCTCATCGCCCAGCATCAGCTCTCCATGAAAGCGTCCAAATTCCAGTTTGAAATCCACCAGCCGCACCTTGCGCCGGATGAAGAAGGACTTCAGCAGGGCGTTGATTTTGGTAGCGTAGCGTTCGATGGTCTGCATTTCCTCGGGCGTGGCCAAACCAAAGGCCGCCGCGTGGTACTCGTTCATCATCGGGTCGTTGAGCTCATCATTCTTGAGGTACAGTTCGATGATCGGATAGCGCAAATCTTCGCCCTCTTTGCAGCCGTACTTCGTACAAAGGCTACCCGTGGCGATGTTGCGCACAATCACCTCAATCGGAATCATCTCCAGCCGTTTTACCACCATTTCCCGGTCAGAAATGGTCTGTTCAAAATGGGTAGGAATATGGTAGCTCTCAAGATATTTAAAAATATACTCGGACATTTTGTTATTGACGATCCCTTTGTCTTTAAAGACGCCCTTTTTTCGTCCGTCCAGGGAGGCCGCCTCATCCTTAAATTCGATTATCAGGCGGTCGGGATCGTCAGTTTCGTACAGTTTTTTGGCCTTCCCTTCGTAAATCAGTTTTGCCTTCTTCAATGAACGTCACCTCCTGTCGGTTTTATGCTAATCCCACTCTGGCAAATATGGTGTCTACATGCCGCAAGTGGCGGTTCAGGTCAAAACATGCATCGATCTCTTCATCGGAAAGAATTTNCCGGACCTGTGCCGACTCCTTTACCAGCTGGTAGAATTCCTTTCCGGAATGCCACGNCTCCATAGCCAGAGACTGCACCAGCCGGTAGGCATTCTGCCGGGTCATGCCTTTCTGGGCAAGGAGTAGCAACAGCGGCTGGGAGTAGATCAATCCGCGGGTTTTTTCCAGGTTTTTCATCATATTTTCCGGATAGACCTGCAGGTTTTCGATCAGTCCCTTCATTTTAACCAACATATAATCCAGCGCAATACAGCTGTCCGGAAAAATCACCCGCTCTACCGATGAATGGCTGATGTCCCGTTCATGCCACAGAGTGATGTTTTCCATGGCCGCCAGGGCATTTCCTCTGAGGATGCGCGCCATCCCAGAAATCCGCTCGCACAGGATCGGATTCCGTTTGTGCGGCATGGCCGAAGATCCCTTCTGCCCCCTGGCAAAATACTCTTCTACCTCCAGAACCTCTGTTTTTTGCAGGGCACGGATTTCGGTAGCAAACTTTTCCAGCGAAGAGCCAATTAGCGCCAGGACAGTGAGGAAATGGGCGTGACGGTCCCGCTGAATGATCTGATTGCTGATCGGCGCAGGTTTTAGCCCCAGTTTTTCACAGACGCGTTCCTCCACCTCGGGTTCAATGTTGGCAAACGTCCCCACGGCGCCCGAGATTTTCCCCACTCTCAGGTTCTCCAGCGCTTCATGAAGCCGATCTCTGTGGCGAAGAACTTCCGCATACCACAGAGCCAGTTTCAGGCCAAAGGTGATGGGTTCCGCATGCACCCCGTGGGTACGGCCAATTTGGGGCGTGTACTTAAACTCTTTGGCCCGCCGCGCCAGCACCGCAGCCAGTTCATCCAGGTCCCGCAGCAGTAACCGGCCCGCTTCCTGGATCTGCAGGGCCAGTGCTGTATCCAGCACATCCGAAGAGGTCATCCCAAAATGGATCCAGCGGCTCTCGGGCCCGACGTTCTCGGCCAGATTATCCAGAAAGGCATTGACATCGTGGTTGGTAATCTTTTCAATTTCCTGAATCCGCCTGACATCGAAGCGCGCTTTCTTCCGGATTACTTCCCAGGCGTCGCGCGGAATCTGGCCTTTCTGCGCCAGAACTTCACAGACAGCCAGTTCTACATCTAGCCACTTCTGGAATTTGTTTTCTTCCGACCAGATTCGTCCCATTTCGGGACGGGTGTAGCGTTCAATCATGCTTCTTGCGGTCTCCTATGATTTGACCTCGCCGAGGCGCAACCGTACAGAAAAAATTTTCCCCTGCCGGTACACTTTCATTTCGACCACATCGCCGGCTTTGGCATCCATGTTGTCCAGTTCTGCCCAGATGTCCTGGGTACTGCGCACCTTTCGGCCATTAAACTCCAGAATGATGTCCCCAATTTCCAGTCCCGCTTCTTCCGCCGGGCTGTCCGGTTCTACGTTGGAAACGATCACCCCTTGCGTGGACCGCAGCCCAAAGTAGCGAGCTATACTGGGCCGCAGGTTCTGTACCTCCAGCCCGGTCCAGAATCGCCGGTCTACCCGGCCGTATTTTTTTAGCTGGTCGACGATCCGCTTTACGCGGTTAATGGGAATAGCGAATCCCAGCCCGATCGAACCCCGGCTGTAGTCACTGCCGGTAAAAATAAAAGTGTTCATGCCGATTACTTCACCCAGGGCATTGGCCATTGGCCCCCCGCTGTTGCCAGGATTAATGGCCGCATCGGTCTGGATCATATCCTGGTACACCCTGTCGTCCCCTTGCCGGCCAAAATCCAGATTTTTGGCACTGACGACTCCCACTGTTACCGATGGCTGCTGGCCTATCTCGAACAGCCCAAACGGATTCCCCAGTGCGATGACCCACTCTCCAATAATCACGTCATCGGAATTGCCCAGCTTGCAGTATGGCAAGTTTTTACCTTCGATTTTAAGCAGGGCGATATCGGTAATGTAATCGGTCCCCACAATTTCGGCGTCGTACTTCTTTCCAGCCGGAAGCGAGACAATGATCTTGACAGCGTTGTGGATGACGTGTTCATTGGTCACAATATAGCCGTCTGGAGAAATAATAAACCCGGATCCCAGGCTTTTCACCTCCTGCCGGTAGCGCAGTTCCGGGAAGAAAAACTGAAAAAAGGGATCATCCCAGAGGGAACGCGGCACATATTCGCGGATCTGGATGACATTGATGCCCACCACGGCAGGTTCAACCTTCGCCACGGCCCGGGTAATGGCTGTCTGGCGGCTGCTGGCCACCTGGGCTTGGGCCTCCTCGTGGGTTTCCGGTTCCGGCAGAGAGGGATGTGCCTCCTCGACGGGAATGGCTACGGAGGCTTCCTCCACCTTTTCCGGAACGCCCGGACCGGATGGCTGACGCACCTGACTGCCCAGAATAAAACCGGCGACACCAATAAAAAGCAAAAGCAGAGAATAGCCGATTTTTCGCATAACTTTAACAATCCTTTTTACCTGACCCACGCCGGACAGATGCATCCCAGAAAAATCTTCGGCCTGAATCTGCCCGGTTCTTCACCGGCCCTTTACTCCCCGGGCCGGCGCCGAAACCAGCTGCCGGTCCCCCTTCCTGCTTTTCCACCCAACACCGGACCCAGGCGAATCCCCCAGCAAGATCCTGAGCGGATAGGGCCCGAACGTAAGAAAATATAGTAGCACAAAGAGCAATAAGCCACTGTTTTTTCGAAAATTTGCGAAAAATTTTTCAGATCGAGCCGGCTGGACCGGAATTTGCAGGATCATGTTTCAGCCGGCTGGTTCCGCTACTTTTTTACCTTCTCCCAGTCTTTCAGAAAGCGCTCAATTCCAACATCGGTTAGTGGGTGTTTAAAAAGTTGCATGAGTACTTTATAAGGCATCGTTACCACGTGCGCTCCCATAAGGGCCGCATCCAGAACGTGCATCGGGTGCCGTACACTGGCCACCAGTACTTCGGTCTCAAACCGGTAATTCTCAAAAATGCGGACAATTTGCGCCACCATATCCATGCCACCGCTGCTTACATCATCCAGGCGGCCCACAAATGGACTCACAAACGTGGCCCCTGCTTTGGCCGCCATCAGCGCCTGCGTGGGCGAAAAAATCAGTGTCACATTGGTGCGGATGCCCTCTTCCTTCAGAGCCTTTACCGCCTTCAGTCCCTCCGGAATGGCCGGAATTTTCACCACAATGTTCTTATGAATGGCAGCCAGTTCCCGTGCCTCCCGCATGATCCCTTCGAAATCCAGGCTTACGGCTTCTGCACTGATGGGTCCGTCCACCAGCTCGCAAATCTCTTCCAGAATCTGCCGGAATGTCTTGCCCTTGTCAGCTTCTTTGGCCATTAGCGTAGGATTGGTCGTTACGCCATCCAACAATCCAAGGGAAGCCGCTTCTCGAATCTCATCCACGTTGGCCGTGTCAATAAAGAACTTCATAGAACCTCCACCGTTTTTAGTAAATCACTTGTTCAAGGACCAGTCCCTGAGCAGGTGCCGTTCTCCCTGCTTCGGTGCGGTCCCCACTTTCCAGAATTTGTTCGAACTGTTCGATACTTAGCTTTCCCAGCCCAACTTCAACCATCGTGCCCACAAGCACGCGAACCATGTTATGCAAAAAGCGGTTTGCCTCAATATGAAAACGCAACACATGCGGCCGCTCAAAAGTCCATTCTGCCCGGTGCACATAGCACTTGTAGTGATTTACCTCGGCCTGAGTACTGCAAAAGGCCCGAAAACTGTGTTCTCCGCGGATCCGTTCGGCACAGCGCTGCATATCATGCAGATTCAGTGGTTCCTGAAAGATCCAGGCATAGCGTTTCCACAGGGCGGATGGCCGCCGGCAGATGCGATACGCATACACCCGCCGGATCGCAGAATATCTGGCATGAAAATCCTCCGCCGCCGGCTCCACGGCCAGAACGGCAATGTCATCAGGAAGCAAGCTATTGAGCCCGCGGAAAATGGAATAGAGCTCCCGATGTTTGGTGGCATCGAAATGGACAACCTGGCCTTTTGCATGCACGCCGGCATCGGTGCGCCCGGCACCAACCGTCCGGATGGGTTCATCAAACAGGCTCGAGAGGGCTTTTTCCAGTTCTTCCTGAACCGTCCGTGCGTTCTCCTGAATCTGCCACCCTGAAAAGTTCGTTCCGTCGTATTCGATCACCAGCTTATAGCGGCGTTTTTTCATACCCATTTCAGAACCGGCACCGCCATTAATAACACCAGCACAAATGCCACGTAGTCCGCCTGCTGGAACCGCAGTACCCGGAAACTGGTCCGTTCCTTTCCAATGCGGTACCCCCTCGCCTCCATGGCCAGGGCCAGTTCATCGGCCTTGCGGAACGCCGAAACAAACAGCGGCACAATTAGCGGAATCAGACTTTTGACGCGCTGCACAAGATTGCCCTCAAACCGGGCTCCCCGGGCCATCTGTGCCTTTTGAATCCGTTCGGCTTCTTCCAGCAAAAGGGGCACAAAACGGATGGCAATGGTCATCATCAGAGAAAACTCCTGAACCGGAAACTTCAGCTTTTTTAATGGTTTCAGCAGCCGCGCCAGCGCATCCGTTATATCCATGGGAGACGTGGTTAACGTAAAAACCGCCGCCCAGAGAATCAACAGGGCAATGCGTATCGTAAAAACCAGCGCCCGTTCGATTCCGCCCGTTGTTACACTCCAGCCCACTACCGGAACTTGAAACAAAATTTTGCCACTGCTCTGAAAAGCATTAAACCCAAATGTAAGAAAAAAAAGCCACAAAAACGGACGAATATTGCGGAATACAAGACCGAACGGCAATCGGGCAAGCACCACCGTCAGAATCAACACGATGGAAAACCCGGCATAAAGCCACAAATCGACAGCAGAGACCATATAAACCATCAGAATCATCAGGGAAATCAATTTCGTACGCGGATCAAGAGAATGGATTACGGATTGCGCCGGATAATACTGTCCAAGGGTTATGTCTCGCGTGAACCTCATCCCACCCCAAAAGTTTTTGTTAAATATAGCAAATCTGGGCAGAAATTCCAACGAAAGACTTCAGTTGCCGCCTGCCTTTTTCCCGCAAAACCGGATGTTCGGAGCAAGTTGCGGTTTTTTCCGCTATCGCCCCTGAACATACCGACGACGTATTCACCGGAGATTGTTTTTCTCCATCCCTTCGGCACCGAGGCGGATTCCGTTCAATAATTCAACAGAAAAAACAGCTGAAGTACGGTCTTTGAGGCGATTTTTTTTATCAAACGGGAAAATTACCTTGATTTTTTTTCTGACAAAATTTAACATGAGGGTTGCCGCCATAGAGTGGCTGATGGCAAAACAGATCCCCCAATCCGGATCACCGGGATGACACCCGGCCGATTCCGTTTGAGCATAAGCAACAGATCCGAAAATGCCGAAGAGACGGGTTACAAAGCTGGAAAAGATCGCATCGCTGATCAACCGCGACTGCCTGCATTTGCGGAAGGGCGAACGGCTTCTTCTTATCGTCCACCATGAATTTTTGGCCATTGCTCAGGAGATCTGGAAATTCGCCAGCCAGATTTCCACAGGTGCCTGTTTGCTTCAGCTGCCCGGCGACTGGGATTGGTCCCAGCAGATCATCGATCAGTCCATCCAACATGCAGATCTGGTGCTGTTTCTGGTTCCCCTTCGCAATCTTCCGTTCCCGCTTTTGAAAAAGTGGTCTGCACCCCACCGGAAAATCGGCGTTTTGCCCACCAACGACGTGGGTTTTCTTGCCAGAACCCTCTCAGTAAATTACGCCAAAATGGATAAACTCAGCAGAAGGATTGCCGAAATCCTCTCCATCGGGAAAAAATTGCGGATTGAAGACGGGAACGGCGGTTTTCTTGAGGCCTCCATTCAGCATGCGAAGGGACAGGCATTTACGGGCAGCGTGGAAAAAGGGCAGCTTACTTTTTTGCCCGGTGGCAGGGCGCTGATTGTCCCCATGCTGGAACACTGCAGCGGACGGATTGTGCTGGATGGTGCCATTAGCGATGTGGGTCTGGTGAAAGGAACGGTGCAACTTTTCTTTCGGGATGGAAGGCTGGTGCGAATCAGCGGCGGAGAAGATGCTCAGCGATTGCGCAAATATCTGCGTACAGAAAAGATTCCCAGTAAATATCTCACATGGATTAGCGTCGGGACCAACCACCACGCCAAAGTCTGTGGTTCCCTTCACGAAGACGAGCTTTCCCTTGGTCGTATCCAGATTGCCATTGGAGAACCCGGTTCGGAAGGAATGCCGGATCTATCCCGGCCCTATGCCCGTCTAACCCTGAAAAAATCCCGCTTGCTGGTGGACGGGAGATTACTGGTGGACAATGGGAAAATCTGCAAGTGACATCTCCCCTCCAACATTGCAAAAATGCCGTTCGGCCGGCGGAAAAGAATCGTTTACCCGGCCAGGCGTTGCTGTTTCCGTTTTCGTAGCTCCAGGATTTTCTGAACCGGCCAGGTGTTGATCACCTTTTCCGGAGAAAGCCAGGCCCGTCGTGCGACCCCCACGCCGTAAAGCATCATTTTCAGATGATCGATCA
>MTOL01000361.1 GCA_002011685.1 Deferribacteres bacterium JdFR-76 | reverse complement strand
AATAATCCCCCTCTTTGATTTTCAGCGCTTTCTGCAAGATCTCCGTATCGAAAACCTTGTTCCCTTCCCAGGTGATTTTGCGGATTTTGTAGCGAACACCTTCGTGCACAGTGATGTCGATGTACATATGCTCGCGGTCCGGATCGTAATAGATGGAATCTTTTACCACCCGGGCATCCCGAAAACCGTTTTTATGGTAAAATTTGATCAGGTTCTCCAGGTCCTTCTCATACTCCTCACGGTTAAAATCGCCGCCGAACCACCACCATTTATCCTCTTTGGTCTTTTTCAGCTGCTTTCGCAGTTTGCCATCCGAAAAATGGGTGTTGCCAAAAAACTGAATGCGCCGGATGCGGACCTTCTTTCCCTCATCAATATTGAACACGAGCCGCAGCCGGTTCGGCTTGGAGCCCTGCAGCGTATCCACATCCACCTTTGCCAGCAGATAGCCCTTTTCCTCGTACAGCTTCAAAATCTGCTGTTTGCTCTTCAGGATCTCCGACGGACTGATAACCTGCCCGGGATACAGCTCCAGTTTTTTGTCGATATCGCCCCGCTTTATTTTCTTATTCCCTTTGAATGAGTACCTCTCAAGCCGCGGATACTCTTTCAGTTGGATCAGCAAAAATACGCCGTCCGGAGTTTCTTTTTCAATGTAAACCTGAATATCGGAAAAGATGCCCAATCCCCACAGCTTCTTGATGGCATTCTGTACTTGATCTCCGGTTACCTCTCGCCCTTCCGTCAGGCCGGCTGTCATCTTGATCACATCGGCATCGGTGGTTTCGTTTCCTTCCACCCGGACGCCAAGAATTTTCACTGTTTTTCTCTGCGCATCCACACCAGAGCTGTAACCTGCGAGGAGTGCGCAAAAAAACGTCAAAAATATAAAGATTTTCGCCCTTCTTTGCAACATTTTGCCGCCTCCGAATTCCCTAAAACACAAACGAATGTCTTAACTGGATCCGTTTATCTTCTTTTTGTAAAAGTAATAAACTGTCATAATTATACTGTAGTTCCAGCAAAAGGTTTGGCGAAATCCTGTACTCCAGATCAAAACTGTGTTTGAAACCGATCCCTTTTTCCTGATATTTTGGATCCAGCCCCGCTTCCAGCATGCCCGAATAAGCCAAATAAAGGTTATCTGTCAGATATTTTCCAATCATTATTTGGGTACTGCGAAAAATCAGATAACGCGGATCGATCTGGGCTTCCAGGAGGGCGTTAATATCCATCACGTTGCGGGCAAACCTCGAGCGGATCCGCACCATATCCAGCCCCAGGAGCCGCTCCAGCTTGCGTTCGAAAGGCCGGAACAGCGGGCGGAACAGCAGATGCTCGGTGCCAATCCCGATAAGATCCGCTGCGCGGGTACGGATGGTCTGCACGGAATACCCCAGAGCAGCCAGAATCTGCCCCTCTGTGGTCCCAATCAGCGGATTATCGGAGGAGAGACGAAACCGGAGGTCCTCGCTCCAGCGGCCCCGCTCCAGTTCCTGTTTGCTCTCGCGATCGTACACGTACAGGGTCAGATAGATGTTGGACGGAAATCCCAGCGTGTCCGTGATAGTGGTCCGGGCCCGTCCGTACACAATGGGATAGATGCTGCTCCGGTCAAACTCAGCCCCAAATTCTTCCACCGAAAAATTCAGATCCAGGTACTCAATGGTTCCCCGGGTGGAACGTACGTTCCCCAGGATGCGGAACGTTTCGTCCTGAATGACCCCGGTTAGATACAGCTCGCTCACCTCCGGATCGATTTGAGCATTGATCCAGACTTTATCGATCAGTCCGGGAAGCTGTTTTACGTACCGCACATCCTTNCCCGGNATGACCTTCACATCCCAGAGCATGCTCATCAGGATTTTTTCAACCAGACCCGTATCGGCCTCCGCACTGGACTTCTCCGTTTCCACAAACGGAAAGGTAATGGAGGCATTCTCCACGTAAATTTCCCCCCGTGCATACGGCTGTTCCGCAGGACCGGTAATCAGAAAATACTCATCCCTGCCCTGTCCCTTCAGCCGGAAAAATCCAATTTCACCTTTTTCCATAAGTCCCGGAATATGCAGCGGAACCCCCTTCTTTTCCGTTTTTATCCGAATGTAGCCAAAATTCAGCCCCCAGCTCTCGATGACCAGCGGAGGAGCCCCTTTGGGAATTCCCAGGGAATCCAGAAAGTTCATCGCCTCAAACCGGCGCTTTTGGACGTAACCGGTAACTTTCTCAAAGTGCAGGAACTGCTGCATGGGTTCCAGCCGGGCCTCAATTTCGATATGGTCCACTTTTCGGGCTACATCTTCCAGCTCCAGCTGCCCGTTTTTCAGGAAAATGGACCCTTCGGTGTAAACCACATCGTTGTATGTACCGCCAAAGCCCCACCGAAACGAAGCATCGCTCCGGCTCCTTTTTACAAATTCCAGATCATCAAACAGAACAGCAAACCCGTCACCGGTCCCTTGCAGAACAAAATACAGATCGCGGGCGGTGCTCAACGGGAAATAGCCCTCTCCGTGAATGGTGTATTTCCCCTGGCGAAAGAGTTCCGCTTTTTTCACATAAAATCCGGACGGTAGTTCGTCCAGCGCTACCTCCCCTCCATCGTTTCCGGACAAGCCCAGCCGGGCCAGCATCTCCCGGGATTGAAATCTGCCCACTTCCACATGCAGGCTATCAAAATTCACAAAGAAAAGCTGGCCGTTTTGCACATCTACCGTACCGCGGATATCCGGGTTGCTCAACCGGCTGGTCAGACGCAAATCAAAACTGGCGTTCCCTTTCCAGAAATTCAGCGGCGGCAGAATGGTGGTCAGCAGGGTGTATAGATCCACCCCCTCTCCGCGAAATTCCAGATCCAGCGAATCCGCTGCCGGAAATACACGGCCCTGTCCCCACAGTATTGGACGCCCGTCTTTGGCCACTGCCAATGAGTCCAGATGGATTTCCTCTCTGGTAGCCAGCAGCCTCATTTTGCCGGAAAAATAACCTTCCCCACGGATAATGGCGTCTTCCAGCGCAATGCCGGCACGGAGTACCGGGTTCTCCAGCGTTCCGGAAAAATCCAGCTCGCCACTGATCCTTCCCAGAAATTCAAAATTCGGTTCCAGCAGGGCCCCATCAAAAATGTACATCAGATCGGCATTCTGGATGCGAAACAGCCCCTCTATTTGGTCATCCCGGGTCCGGTCGACGGAAAACCTTGCATAGTAGAAATCCCCCAGCCGGTATTCCACCAGCTCCACCCGCTCCGGCGAAATGCGGAACTCCAGGCTGCCGTCCACTTTCCCTCCCGTCTCCGGATAGTAGGAAATATCCCCGAGGATCCTGCGCCTGCCATTCTTCTGCGTTGTGGTTCCATCCACAGTAAACAGCACCGGGGACTGACCGGTGTAGCGCTTCCTCAGGGCCGCAACGGAGAAGGTGGCAAAATGTTCATCCCCCACAATTGCCAAATTGAGGTTCAACAGGCGTTCCAGTCTCCGGTTTCCCGGGAACCCAAACAGGCGCCACAGCTTCCCACCGAAATGGTCCACCGCCAGTTCCACATGCCAGGACGGTCTGGGTGGTGAAAGCAACAGCACAAATGCCGAAGAGTCACCCGGGCTGCGGGCCCGAAGCGTCAGCCGGTTGTTCTGGTACGCCATGTCCCCTTCCAGTCTCAGCGAATCCCCGCTGGCAAAAGTAGCATGAAACAGGAGGTTCCCGCGGGCGGCAATTTCCCCTTTTTCCCAGCGAAATGTCCCGCGTGAAATGGCGCGCGCCCCATTCAGTTCTTTGCTGGCAAAACTCCGCAGCCACGGCATGACGCTGCCATCGGCAGCATACTGGCCGGTAATCTCCAGCTTTTCTCCTGCAAAGCGGATCAAGACCCGGTTATCCAGTTCAAACCCGCGGTATTTAGCCTTTAGCGGTCCCACAGAAATTTCCTGCCTGCGGTAATGAAGAGACGCCAGCACGTTCTGGAAATGCTCCCCCTTCCATTCAAATTCTCGGGCCACCAAGGTTCCCCGCACCACCGGATCTTCCGGCGGTCCGGTAATGGCAAGGCGGATACTGGCCCAGCCAGAAAGCGGAACCTTCTTTTCTCCAAAAGCCTGGGAAAGAATCTGTTCCACCCACAGTGAATCACCCCGCACCTTCAGATTTAGCTGCGGTGCAAGAAGATTGCCGATTTCTCCGGTAATTTCAACCGGTTGGCCGGCCAGCAGGACGTTAAACCGGTCAAACAGCACATTCCAGTTTTTCAGGCGAATGTTAGTATAGAGGCTATCCAGCACAATCCGGTCACCAAATAGGCTAAACTGTCCGTTTTCCAGAAAAAAGCGCCCGTTGAGCACAAGTCCTGCGCCTGCGGAATCAAAAAGAACACTCTGGCCGTACAGCTTCCCCCCTCGCACAGCCAGAACCTCTGGAAAGAGGGTGGGAATGGTAGTGGAAATGCGGTCGTCCGAAATGGATACCAGAATGGAATCCACTTTGCCGCGGGCCAGATTGGCAAATCCGGAAATTAACAGGTTGCTGGATTCCGAACGGAAAAGCCGCCCTTTCAGGCGGATTTCGGCACGTTCCAGGTTCTCCGTGCTGATCCAACCATCCAGATCCCGGACCAGAACAATTTCCTCCCGACCGGGTGCGCTCCAGAGGATTTGCCCCTTCTCCAGCGTAATTTGTCCCACAAATCCCAGATCCACCAGCCGGTAGCGGTATTCCTCCTCAATTTTTTTTAGCTCTCTTTCCGGAGAAAGAACCTTTCTTTTTTTGGGGGCTGCCTGCCCCACCTCGCGGATCCGCACAACCGGCTGAATGAGCGCTACGTTAGAAACAATGCGCACCGGGTTAAAATTGTATTTCAAGGCATTCAAAAGACTGAAACCCAGGCGGAGGTTTTTTACCTCCAGAGAAGCATCGCCAGAAGCAGGTGTAAACCGGACATCGCGGAAATTGAGGGATCCCGGCAGCAATACCACAGAGCCGATGGTCGCTTCACCCTTAAAAGCAGTTCGGATCTGATCCAGTACCAGCTGGCGCAACTTCTGATCCAGGGAAAAGGCATGCCAGGCAATCTGGATGCCACCAAACAGCAAGAGTACGCTCAAAATAAACCCGATGACAATCCGCCGGGAATGCATCTGCTATATCTATCCACCCTGTCGTTTTCTGTCAAAATCCATGCAATATGGTTTTTTTCTGCAGAAAGATAAGACTTTCTGCAAAAATTCCCAACACCTTAATATGCAATATTTTAAGGCCTGATGCAATAATGTTACGGGCGGAGAAAAGGTTTGGTTCCCCTGAAGGACTTCCCGGCTACGAATGGATTAGCTGCTCGCTTACCAGGCCGAAGCGTCTTTCCCGCTTCTGGTACGAGCGAATGGCCTCATAGAGGTGTTCCCGGCGAAAATCGGGCCAGAGGACATCAGTAACGTACATCTCCGTGTAGGCCAGCTGCCAGAGGAGAAAATTGCTGATCCGCAGTTCCCCGCTGGTACGGATTAAAAGATCGGGATCCGGCAGCCCACGGGTGTAGAGATGGTCTGCAACCACACTCTCGTCGATGGCGTCCGGATTGATCACACCTTGCTTCACCTTCCGGGCGATGGCCTTTACGGCATCCACAATCTCCCTGCGCCCGCCGTAACTCAAGGCCAGATTCAAAATCAGCCCGGTGCAGTGCTTGGTTTTCTCGATGGCATATTCCATGCTTTCACGCGTTAGAGGAGGCAAATCGTCCAGGTGGCCAATGGTGATCAAACGCACATTGTTTTTCAGCAGTTCATCCAGCTCGCTGCGGATGGTTTCTACAAGAAGATCCATCAGAGCGTTCACTTCTTCACGCGGGCGGCCCCAGTTTTCCACCGAAAAAGTATAGAGGGTGAGCACTTCGATTCCCAGCTCGCCACAGGCTTCCACCACATCCCGCACGGAATCGATAGCCTGACGGTGTCCAGCAACGCGCGGCAGTCCTCTCCGCCTTGCCCAGCGGCCGTTTCCGTCCATTATAATGGCGATGTGCCGCGGCAAATTCCCGATGCGTTTCAGTTCCTCCTGGATTTTTTGATCTTTGTCCATTCACCCATCTCCCTCATTTAACCCCGCACTGTTTAATAAGCGATGGGAATTCCATAATTTCAATAAAAATTTAGGCTTAGTCATATTATCGTACCGTTTACCAAAGCCGCCCTCTTTCCCCTGAATCCGTTTCGAACCTCCTTTACCCGCAACCATCCGGCCACTGCCCGGTAGGGAAAGCCTGGCCATTCTTCCTTACCGCACCTTCCAGATGGTATTGTCCTGATACTTCATGATATGCAGGAACGCATTTACCCTTGGTTTCCGGGAGAAATCGTACGGCTGAAGCAGGCCTCGAAACCGCTCCGTGTTTTTGAGATATTCCATAAGTTTCCGGTGTGTCCGCGCACCCTGGCGGATTCCCTCCAGCAGAAACCGCATTGTGTCATACCCAAGTATTGACAGCTTGCTGGGTGTTACCCCCATCCGGGCACGGAATTGATCCCGAAACCGCCGGAACACCGGGTCGGTCTCATCCACGTACAGATCGCCTAAAAAGATAGCCCCAGAAACATAACGGGCGTTGCGGTCCAGTTCTTCCTCGTTGTTCCAGAAACTTCCGCCCAGAATCTGGGCTTGAATGTTGTACAGTGCCATCTGCGGCGCCACGTAAGAAATATCTTCGGTATAAACCGGAAAAAACAGCGCATCGATGGATGTTACCGGGATAGCGGTGGAATCGGCAAACTTGGGCCGCCTTCCCGTTTCCGTCTCCGGGATGAGGGACTCCAGCTTCTGACGAATAACGACCTTTACCAGCGAATCCACTTCCGACAGCATCATTCCTGGATTTTCGGCCAGAATGGAATCCCGCACCATTTTTTCCAGACCCACTTCGCGGATATGGCGGAACTGTACCCGGAGGTCCGTCGGGTCTTCGTAATACCAGGTTTCCGCCACAATCTGACCGTTCAGCCGGTCTACCGTCTGAGCAAAGCTGTCAGTCATTTGCTTGCCGTATTTGTCGGCGGGTGCCAGGATGGCAAAGGTACGCAGCTGCAGTTCGTTCATGGCATATTCAGCAATAAACTGGCCGCGAGTTTCCAGATCCGGCAGCATTTGTACCAGGGTGGGGGCCACCGTTGTTAACCCATCTTCTTTGGCTGCCGGTGCAAGAACCGGAACTCCCGCATCTCCGGCCACTGTACCGATGACCGCTGTTTTGTCACTTTCCAGCTCGCCAATAATGGCCAGCACTCGTTCCTGCTGAATGAGCTCCCGGGTGTGGCGGATCACTTCGATCATTTCCCCCTGGGAATCGCGCACCACCAGTTCGATTCCCATACGCCTTGCTTCCGGGTCCGTCTCCACGGCATAGCGGATACCGGCCAGAAGCAGCCGGGCTTCGTCGCCAAAATACCCGGTCAGCGGAAGTATGACACCAATCTTAAGAACTTCCGGCTCTTTGCGTTCTGCCAACCTGGCATACCGCCGGGCCACCGGACCCAGGACATGGCCGGGATACCGATCCATCCACTGCTGGAGCAGCTCTTTCGCCCGTTCTTTGTCCTGTTCCCTGTAGGCCTGTAGGGCCTGAAGCAGGTCGAACAGTGCCTGTGCATGTCCCCCCGAGAAGCTACCCGCAAGCTGATGGACCTCCCGCTGATCAAGATAATCCAGCAATAGCGGATACAGCAGCTTTTGGGTCTGATCCCGAAGGCGCGCATCGTCGCTCTTCTGCAGCACCTGCAAAAGCAGCCGCGCTGTCTGGAAGTAATCTTCTCGCTGAAATGCCACCGCCGCCAGTAAAAACCGGGCATCGTCCACGAGCGCAGATTGCGGATACTCCCGTACCAGCCGTTCCAGGGTCTGCTGGGCTTCCTTCCACTTTTTCTGCTGATACTGGGAACGGCCGATCAGGTAAAGAACGGATGTAATGCGGTGATTCTTCGGATAGAGTTCCAGCAGGCTTCGAAGTTCCCATTCCACGACGGCATACTGGCGCTCGCGGTAATGGAGCAAGGCCTTTTTATAGACGTTCTCCACATCCTGATTGATCTGCACTGCCTGCTGAGGCGAACGCTGGTCCAGTGCAAACCCCGCATGTCCGAAGAACAAAAGCAAACTAGCAGCAATTGCCCCCAGAAAAAGCGAAATCCGGGTCCTCACTTGGCTTCCTCCCTCCACAGATTTGCAAAGGCTCTATTCCACCGTCACACTTTTGGCCAGGTTCCGCGGCTGATCCACATTGCACCCCCGCAATACGGCAATGTGATAAGCCAGGAGCTGGAGCGGAATCACCGTAAGCAGCGGAGACAGGAAATCAAGGGTGGAAGGCACATAGATCACATGATCCACCTTTTCCCTGATCTTTTCATCCCCTTCGGTGGCCACGGCAATAACCCGTCCCCGCCGGGCTTTTACCTCTTCAATGTTGCTGATGATCTTGTCGTATGTCTGATCCTGAATTGCAATAAAAACCACCGGCATGTTTTCGTCAATGAGGGCAATTGGGCCATGTTTCATCTCTGCGGCCGGATATCCTTCCGCGTGAATGTAGGAAATCTCCTTGAGCTTCAAGGCTCCTTCCAGCGCTACAGGAAAGTTGTAGCCACGGCCCAGGTAGAGAAAATTGCGGCTCGTGTGGTACCGTTCCGCCAGTTCCTGAATGATCTGATCCTGATCTAGAATGCGCTGAATCTTTTCCGGGATGGCCTGCATTTCGCGGATAATTTTCCGCCCTTCTTCCGCACTCATCCACTTGCGGCGGGCAAGCATCATGGCGATCATGATGAGCACAGCTACCTGAGCGGTAAAAGCCTTGGTTGAAGCCACTCCAATTTCCGGCCCGACATGCAAGTACACCCCTGCCACGGTTTCCCGGGCAATCGTGCTGCCCACCACATTGCAGATCCCAAAAACCGGATAGCGATATTTCTTCACCTCCCGAACCGCCGCCAGTGTGTCTGCTGTTTCCCCCGACTGGCTGATCACCATCACCACAGTTTCCGGGTCCAGAACCGGCCGGCGATAACGGAATTCCGATGCGTACTCCACTTCCACCGGGATGCGCAACATATCTTCGAACACATATTCGCCGATTAGCGCTGCATGCCAGCTGGTGCCACAGGCGGTAAAAATCATCCGTTTCGCCTTCAAAAGCTGGTCCATGTGATCCAAAAGTCCGCCCAGACGGACATTCCCCTCATCTGCCAGCAAGCGGCCGCGCATGGTAGTGCGGATGGTTTCCGGCTGCTCGAAAATTTCTTTCAGCATGAAATGCGGAAACCCCGCTTTTTCGATCTGTTCCAGGTCAAAAGTAATCTGTTCGATCGTTTTTTCTACCGGCTGGTCCGTAATGGTTTTGGTCTGGAAGCTATTGCGCGTGAGGATGGCCATTTCACCGTCATCAAGATAAACCACATCGCGGGTATACCCGATAATAGCCGCTGCATCGGACGCCGCAAAGTACTCGTTGTTGCCCACCCCGATCAAGAGCGGGCTTCCGTTTCGGGCCGCAACCATCACTTCCGGTTCATCGCGGGAGATTACCAGAATCCCGTAAGTTCCCTTAACTTCGGCCAGAGCCAAGCGTACAGCCTCTTCCAGGCTATGATCCTGGTAAAACATTTCGATTAGATGGCAGAGCACCTCTGTATCCGTGTCGGAGGCAAAATGATGGCCTTGCCTCTGCAGTTCCTTTTTCAGCGGCGAAAAATTTTCGATGATCCCATTATGAATCAGGGCAATGCGCTGGCCGCAATCACAGTGTGGATGGGCATTGATCTCATTGGGTTCTCCGTGGGTGGCCCAGCGCGTATGCCCGATGCCCAGCGTTCCATTCAGACCGGAATCTGCAACCACACGCTCCAGATCTCTGATCTTCCCCGGCCGTTTGATCACATTGAGCCGGCCGTTATTCAATACCGCCACACCGGCCGAATCGTATCCCCGATACTCCAGCCGCTTCAGCCCTTCCATCAGGATTGGCACAACTTCCTTCTGGCCAATATACCCGACAATTCCGCACATAATTCCTTTCCTCCTACCGTTCAGCCCCCTTGTTCATCAGGAGCCCATACCTATGCCGTCATTCAAATGGAAGAAATGTTCCAGATTGAAACACCCTGAAAGCATTCTCCGGGACCCGCCATCCCACCTTTTTTCGACCCACTTCCAATGTACAATTTTGATACACTGAAGTCAAACTGTCTACCTGCTCCAGCCTGAATCTGGCCGGTACAGATCAGAAAAAAGAGTGCTGCAAGATACATACCAGTTCCAATCTGCGCCGCCCCGGATAATTCCGGCCGGATCTTTTCCCCCGTCCGAATCCACCGCAATCTTTATGCTGTTCCGGTTTTCTCCGATTTCGCCCCGGACTCTGCCGGCGGTGTACACCCTCTGTACCGTCCGTTACTCCCACTCAATCGTACTGGGTGGCTTGGAGCTGATGTCGTATACCACCCGGTTAATTCCCTTCACCTCATTGATGATCCGGTTCGATACCCGGGCCAGAAGATCGTCCGGTAGCCGGGCCCAGTCGGCTGTCATACCATCCTGGCTGGTCACGGCCCTCAGAGCCACCACATTCTCATACGTACGCTCATCGCCCATCACGCCCACAGATTTGACGGGCAACAGAACACAGAATGCCTGCCAGACACGGTTGTACCATCCGTCCTGGTGCAGTTCCTCAATGAAAATGGCATCGGCTTGCCGGAGCAGGTCAAGACGATCGCGGGTAACTTCTCCGATAACGCGCACCGCAAGACCGGGCCCCGGAAAAGGGTGCCGGTGGAGCATTTCATCTGGAATATCCAGCAACGCACCAATGCGCCGCACTTCATCTTTGAACAGCTCGCGCAGCGGTTCGATCAGCTCAAACTGCATGTCGTCGGGCAGTCCGCCCACATTGTGATGGGTTTTGATCTGCGCCGAGGGTCCCACGGCTGACTGGCTTTCGATCACATCAGGATACAGCGTGCCCTGTGCCAGAAATTTTGCATCGGCGAATTTCCGCGCTTCTCTCTCAAAAAGCCGGATAAACACTTCTCCGATCACTTTGCGCTTCTGCTCCGGGTCGGTTACCCCACGCAGGCGGGAAAGGAATTCTTCCGACCCATCAACAAAATGGAGCGGGATGTTTAGCCGTTCGCGGAACATCCGCTGAACCCATTCGGCCTCCCCAAGCCGTAGCA
>MTOL01000365.1 GCA_002011685.1 Deferribacteres bacterium JdFR-76 | reverse complement strand
ATGGGTTAACCTGGAACGGGCTCTGCGGCCCGGGGACCGTTTCGGAGGCCATTTTGTACAGGGGCACGTGGATGCTACTGCCCGGATCCTGCGCTGGCAGCAGTCCGGTGTCACCCGGTGGCTGGATGTGGAATTGCCCGGTGAATATGAACCTTTGGTCGTGGAAAAGGGTTCAATTGCGGTGGACGGTATCAGCCTGACCGTGGCCACCATCGGGGAGGCGTTTTTCCGCGTGGCTGTGGTTCCATTTACATTTGAAAAAACAACGCTGAAAATGAAAAAACCAGGCGACCGGGTCAATCTTGAGTTTGATCTGCTTGCCAAATATGTTCAGAAGATGGTTGGCGCATATCGCGCATCGGCACATAAAATCACCGAACAGTGGCTGAAGGAACACGGTTTTGACAAATAGGGCCCTATTGCGGTTTGGATGGGGTCGGTGGTCAGATATGGTGGAAGAGAGGGCGGTTCTACGAATACGCCAGAGACGGCAGCACATTGTCGGTGGTCAGATATGGTGGAAGAGAGGGACGAGAGATGAGTGCTAACAGCAGGAAAAGGGCGGAGCGAAACGGCGAAGACGGCAAGCAATACCGCTTCAACACCATAGAGGAGGCTATAGAAAGCTTCCGGAATGGGGAAATTATTATTGTGGTAGATGATGAGGATCGGGAAAATGAGGGCGATTTTATTACTGCGGCTTCCATGATTACACCGGAGAAGGTCAATTTCATGGCAAAGTACGGCCGTGGCCTTATTTGTGTGGCCATGACTCCCGAGCGGCTGGAGGAGCTTGACCTTCATCCGATGGTAACGGAAAATACAGCGCATCTGGGCACCAATTTTACCGTTTCTGTGGATGCGAAACGCAACATAACAACCGGAATCTCCGCTTTTGATCGGGCAGAAACCATCCGTACTCTGATTGACCCGAAGACACGTCCCACCGATCTGGCCCGGCCGGGTCACGTATTCCCACTGCGGGCTCAGGAGGGAGGGGTCCTGAGGAGAGCGGGCCACACGGAAGCAGTGGTCGATCTAGCGCGGCTGGCAGGGCTTTATCCCGCAGGTGTTCTGTGCGAAATCATGGACGACGACGGGAGCATGGCCCGTATTCCCAAGCTTATGGAACTGGCCAGAAAGTTTAACCTGAAGATCATCACGATTAAAGATCTGATTGCCTACCGGAGCCGCAATGAGCGGCTGGTAAAAAGGGTGGTCACCACCCGTCTGCCTACCCGCTACGGCGAGTTTGTGCTCCACCTTTACGAGAGTGAAGTGGATGCCTATCACCATATTGCCCTTGTGAAAGGAACCATCGAGCCCGATGAACCGGTACTTGTACGGGTGCATTCCCAGTGTTTGACCGGCGATCTGTTCCATTCACTCCGGTGCGATTGCGGAGAGCAGCTGGAACAGGCCATGCGGATGATCGAACAGAACGGGAAGGGCATTTTGCTCTATATGCGCCAGGAAGGCCGGGGTATCGGTCTGGAGAATAAAATCAAAGCCTATCATTTGCAAGATCAGGGGTTGGACACGGTAGAAGCCAATCGGGCTTTAGGGTTCGAGGCGGATCTGCGGGATTATGGCATTGGCGCACAAATCCTCAGAGATCTTGGCGTTACCAAAATCCGCCTGATGACGAACAATCCGAGAAAAGTTGTGGGGCTCAAGGGATATGGCCTGGAAATTGTTGAGCGGGTGCCCATCGAAGTGCCGCCCAATAAAGTAAATCTGCGGTATTTGCTGACCAAGCGGGATAAGCTGGGTCATCTTATTCTCAATGGCGACGCGCCCGAAAAGGAAAAGAGGGATTAGCCAGAAAGGAGGAGGCATGCCCAAGTATCTGGAAGGGAAACTGGATGCCACCGGAAAGGTTTTCGCTGTTGTTGCTTCGCGCTTTAATGAGCTGATTACCCGTAAGATGGTGGACGGAGCATTGGATTGTTTTGTCCGGCATGGTGGGAACGAAAAGGACTTTCATGTTGCATGGGTTCCCGGATCTTTTGAAATACCGGCTGTNGCCAAAAGGCTGGCCGAATCTGGAAAGTACGACGCAGTTATCTGTGTAGGGGCTGTCATACGAGGGGCTACGCCTCATTTCGATTATATCGCGGCAGAGGTGACGAAGGGTGTAGCGCAGCTATCGCTAAGCGCGGCTGTGCCGGTGATTTATGGCATTATCACCGCGGACAGCCTGGAACAGGCCATCGAGCGGGCCGGAACAAAACTGGGTAACAAGGGCTGGGATGCAGCGCTGGCAGCTATTGAGATGGCGAACCTTTACGGCCTGGTAGCAGGAAAATGATCCGGGCAGCCAAGAGGCGCTCCATCATTACGATCGTCTGGTTGCTGGCGGTGGCCATTCCCGCCTTTCCGGAAATCCTCTCGTGGAAAACCATCACCAACCAGTCCACCGTGGAAGATATTGCCGTCGTAGGCGATTCGCTCCTTCTTGCAACCAGCGGTGGCATTGTGGTGTTTGACCGGAAAAAAGAGGCTTTTGTCGCCTCTTTTACCAATACAGAAGGCCTGAGCGCCAACCATCCAATCCGCGTTGTGGTGGACCGTTCGGGAAACTGGTGGGCGGGAATGGCCAGCGGCGATCTTAACCGCTATGACTTGAAACGGGAAACGTGGGATTATTTTCCAGATTTTAGCCGTTTTCAGCTTCACGACATGATGCTTTCCGGCGATAGCCTGTTTGTGGCCCTACATATCGGCATCAGCCTCTTTCTCATTTCCAAAGAAGAAGCCAAAGAGACATATCAGAACCTGGGGGACTTTCCGGTCGCATCGGATGTTTTTTGTGCCGCCATCTTCCAAAACGCGCTCTGGGTGGGAACGGACGATGGACTGGCCTATGCCGATCTTAACCAGGTTAATTTGAAAGCGCCACAGAGCTGGCGAAATCTGACGGTGGACGATGGGTTGCTTCCAGGACGAATAACGGCGTTGCTGCCGGTAGGGGATACGCTCTGGATCGGTACGGAAAGGGGGATGCAATGGTACACCCCCGAAGGCCTGAAAATTCCCTCCGGAATGCCTGCTGAGCCCGTAACCGGGATGGCGGCCGGGAAAAAAACGGTTTTTGTGGCCTTTGATCACCGTCTTTACCGCTACAACCGCCAAACCGGAGAGATCGAATATCTCACCTGGGTCACACCTCAAATTCACGCCATTGGGATGGACCCTGAGGGAACGGTTTGGTTGGGAACGGAAGGCGAAGGGCTATTAAAGGTAGATCCGGTTTCCGGCGATACAAAGCAGTACCTGCCCGATGGCCCGGCAGGCAACCAGTTCGGTGATCTGGCTGTGGATGGCGAGGGAAGGCTCTGGTGTGCCAGCTCGGCCCTGTACGGAGCAGGAATTTACCGCTATGACGGTACCGGATGGACAAATTTTAACACCCGAAAAGGAAATCTTCCTTCTGATCAGACGGTCGCTGTGGCTGCAACTCCCGCTGGAGATGTCTGGGTAGGGACTTGGGGAGGTGGAGTATTCCGCTTCCATCATGGTGAAATGGAGGCCTACACAGCCCAAACCGGTCATGTTTTCGGGATTCCGGAAAATGTGGGCTATGCGGTTATCAATGAAATTGCCGTGGACCGCCTCGGCACGGTATGGATGGCCAATTTCCGTGCCTATAACGGAACCCGGCTTATCGCCGTTACTCCGGACCTTCAGTGGGCCTATTTCACTGTTTCCGACGGGCTCCCATCGGCCAATGTCACCAGCATCGCCGTGGATCTGGAAAACAGAAAGTGGATCGGGACGGATGGCAACGGCGTCTATGTCTACGACGATAAATACACTCCACTGGATCTCTCGGATGATGAGATCGTTTTGCGCTTAACCACTGCAGACGGCTTGGAGAGCGGAAACGTCACCGCCGTTGCGGTGGATTCGCTGAATACGGTCTGGATCGCTACCACGGGGGGGCTAAATGCCTACCAGGCCGGTCGCGTATTTACCATGTACGGTCTGATTACCAACGACATCCGCTGCGTCGAAGTGGATCCGGTGGGGAACAAATGGGTGGGGACGTCATTGGGGTTGAGCATCTTAAAAGACGATATTACTTGGGAGCATTACACAACAGAAAATAGCCCGTTGCCAGCACCCACAGTGGAAAGTGTGGCCTTTAATCCAATTACCGGGCAGGCGTTTGTGGGAACGACTGCGGGACTGTCCGTTCTTGAAACCACTCTAATCCGCCCGGCAGTAAAGATGGAACGGCTCAATGTGTACCCTAATCCTTTTCATTTGAGTGAAACAGGTGGGGCAACCCATCTAACCATTGACGGATTGGCGCGCGATGCTGCCGTGGGCATTTACACTGCCCAGGGAAATCTGGTCCGCAAGCTCAGCGCAGCATCGGCCAGCGGCCGAATTCTTTGGGATGGCCGCGATCAAAATGGCGAGTATGTTCCCAGTGGTGTTTACTTGGTTGTGGCAGTAGACCCGGCCGGAAAATCGGTTGCAACAAAAGTTGCCGTTTTAAGAAAATGAGTGCGGGGAAATGCTGAAGAAACTTTATGTGAAAAACTTCGCACTGATTGAGGAATTGGAAATCACCTTTTCGGAAGGATTTAATGTCATCACGGGTGAAACAGGAGCGGGGAAATCCTTGATCATTAATGCCTTGAATTCCATTCTCGGAGAAAGGATTCCGCCGGATGTGCTGCGCCGCGGGGCCGAACGGGCGATTATCGAAGGTGTATTTGTGAATGTTCCGGGCGAAATTGACCATTTGCTGGTGGAGAATGACCTGGAGCCCAGTGGGGGAGAACTTATTTTGCGGCGCGAACTACATCAGTCCGGCCGTTCCCGCACCCTGATTAACGATGCTGTCACACAAATTGGTCTCCTCAAGAAGATCTCCGACCGCCTTGTGGATCTCCACGGGCAGCACGAGCACCAGTCTCTATTACAGGAGGAAAACCACCTGCGCTTTCTGGATGCTTATGCTGATCACCTGGATCAGGTACGCGAATTTGTCCGGAAGTATGATGAGCTCCGCAGATCCATGCAGGAGCTGGAAACCCTGAGACAGTCAGCCTTCGAACTGCGGCAGCGCCAGGATTTTCTGGCTTTTCAAATCCGTGAGATTGAGGAGCTGAATCTTCAGCCCGGAGAGGAAGAGGAACTTCTGAATGAAGAACGGATTCTCGCCAATTACGAGCGGCTAATGATTCTGTGCAACGAGGTTTCCCAGCTGCTATACGAGCAAGATGGAGCAGCTCATTCCACTCTATCACAGGCGCTGGAACGGCTGCAGGAACTGGCAGAAATTCACCCGCAATTTCGGGAGGCCGTTCAGCTCATCGAATCGGCCATGGTTTCGGTGGACGAAGTGGTGCGGACGGTAAGCGATTTTGCAAGTACGACCGATTTCGATCCGGAACGGCTGGAACAGATCCGCGTGCGCCTCAGTCAGATCAACCGGGTCAAGAAAAAATACGGGCTGCCCGTGGAGGAAATTCTGCGGCATTTGCAGGAGCTGAAAGAAGAGCTGAACAAAATCGAGAATCTGGATGACCGGCTGGCGGAGCTGGAAGCCTCAATCGCTCAGAGAAAGGGGGAATTGCGGAGCCTTGCGGAGAGATTGTCGACAAGGCGTAAAGAAGTGGCAGCCCAGCTGGCCCGGGAGGTGGAACAGGTTCTTGGTGAGATTGGCATGGGAAGTGCCCGCTTCCGGGTGGATTTCGCCAGCTATGAACCTGGAGAAGAGGGGAGCGTGGATCTGGGCAAAGGAACGGCTGTCCGGCGGTACGGCAAAGATCGGGTACGGTTTCTCATATCGACGAACCCGGGCGATGAATTCAAACCGCTGGCACGCATCGCTTCGGGAGGCGAGATCTCCAGAATTATGCTGGCCCTGAAATCCGTACTTGCCGAAAAGGACCAGATCGATGTGCTGGTTTTTGATGAAATCGATATCGGGATTTCTGGCCGAATCGCCGAAGCTGTGGGAAGAAAGCTACGCCAACTGGCACGGTCCCACCAGATCATCTGTGTGACCCATCTGCCGCAAATCGCCGGATTTGGCCAGGAACATTATTCCGTGCGCAAGGAAGTGCGGGATGGCGAAACGTTCACTCTGATTCACCACCTCGACCAGGATGAACGGGTTAAAGAAATTGCCTATCTGCTCGGCGGTCAGAAAATTACAGAAACCACACTGAAGAACGCACAAGAACTCCTGGAACTCTATTCCAGGGAGTAATGAGCGAGGAGGGAGGACGGTAAAAATTTCGCGGAAAGAACGGAGAAGGGAAGAAGATCGATCCTGTTTTTGTGAAAGATGGAGATGAACCTTGGAGAAGCTGGTTATTGAAGGTGGCAAGAAACTAAAAGGGGAAATTACCATCAGCGGCGCGAAAAATGCGGTGCTGCCCATAATGGCAGCGGCGCTGCTGGCTCCGGGAAAGCACATTATTGAAAATGTTCCCAATTTGCGGGATGTGCGTACCATGGTCAGGCTTCTGCAAACCATGGGTGTAAAGGTGGAGTTTGGAGATCACGTTCTGGAAATTGATGTACCGCAGGAACATTCACTTGAGGCTCCCTACGAACTGGTCAAAACCATGCGGGCCTCTTTTTATGTCCTTGGGCCGCTGGTGGCCAGGCACGGTTATGCACGGGTGTCGCTTCCCGGAGGCTGTGCCTGGGGCCCGCGTCCAGTGAATTTTCATCTGGAAGGGCTTCGTAAGTTGGGCGCGGAGTACGACATCGATCAGGGCTATGTGGTGGCTCATACCCGGAGATTAAAAGGGGCCTACCTGGCATTTGATGTTCCCAGTGTTGGAGCAACGGGCAACCTGATGATGGCGGCTGTGCTTGCAGAAGGCCAGACCGTAATCGAAAATGCGGCCATGGAGCCTGAGATTCAGCAACTTGGGCACTATCTCAACGCCATGGGAGCACATATCGAAGGGATCGGAACGAAGACGCTCACGATTCGCGGCGTTTCGATGCTAAAACCGGCGCGAATTGCCGTCATTCCAGACCGCATCGAGGCCGGCACTTTTCTGGCCGCGGCAGTCATGACCGGTGGCGTCGTGTGTCTGAGAAACGTACGGCCCGATCATATGGTTGCTGTTATTAGCAAAATGGAAGAACTTGATGTGAAAATGGACATTTCTGAAGGATGCATCCGGTTAAAGGCGGATGGGCGCATTCGTCCGGTGAATGTGATTACCGACGTATATCCCGGTTTCCCGACCGACATGCAGGCTCAGTGGACGGCCCTCATGACCACTGCCGATGGAACCAGCACCGTTACCGATACCATCTATCTGGACCGTTTCAGCCATGTTCCTGAGTTGAACCGTCTCGGAGCCAATATTGAGGTGGATGGCAATACGGCCATTATTCGTGGCGTGAAAAAGTTGAAGGGCGCCAAGGTTATGTCTACCGACCTCCGGGCGTCCGCTTCACTGATTCTGGCAGGGCTCATTGCCGAGGGGCGCACCGAAGTCCTCCGTATTTATCACATCGACCGCGGGTATGAACGGATTGAGGTGAAGCTGCAGCAACTCGGCGCTCGGATCTGGCGAGAAAAGACGGAAGAATACTGAATCGATCCGCCCGGAGCCGGCATCCCCCAGTGCCGCCACGGCGTTCAAAGCCCTAAACAAGCTTCGGCAAATCCACGGAACTTTTCTGCTCCCTTTTGCATCAAAAATGCTTTTCTCCTCTCGGAGCCGGAATAGAGAGAATTTTTTCCTTTCTGATGAGAGAATTCACGTGGGGGGCATGATTTTTTCTGACGGCACTTCATTTTCCTTTGAAAAGGTCGCTGGAAATTTTTAACGTCAAACAAGTCTGTTACGTCCCGGTAACGGTAATTACCTTTGATTAACATAATCTAACTCGATTGAGCATCAATGAGATGAGGTAGCCATGTCTTTTGTGCACTTGCACACTCACTCGCATTTCAGCCTTCTGGATGGCGCCTGCCGGATTGAGGAGCTGGTAAAGAGTGCCCGTGATTATGGCATGCCGGCCCTGGCACTCACTGATCACGGTAACATGTTTGGGGCCATCGAATTTTACCAGGCAGCCGTTGAGGCTGGCATAAAACCGATCATTGGCGTGGAAACGTATGTGGCGCCGCGGAGCCGTAAAGAAAAAACCCGCTCCGAACATGAGGACAGTGCCTACCACCTGATCCTGCTGGCCAAGGATCTCACCGGCTACCGCAATCTCATGAAGCTGGTTTCCATTGCCTATCTGGAAGGGTTTTACTACAAACCGCGCATCGATCTGGAAGTTCTGCGAGAGTACCATCAGGGGATCATTGCATTGAGCTCCTGTCTGAAAGGGGAGATCCCACGGGCCATCATTCAGGGCCATATCGAAAAAGCCAAAGAGAAGGCCGAAGCCTACCTGAAAATCTTCGGGGACGATTTTTATCTGGAGGTGCAAAACCACGGCATCGAAGAGGAAAAGCTGGCATTGGATGGAATCAAATATCTCAGCGACGTGCTCAGCGTTCCTATTGTTGCCACGAACGATATTCATTATCTCAAGCGCGAACACCATCTGGCCCACGATGTGCTACTGTGCATTCAGACCGGCAAGGATCAGGATGATCCCTCCCGGCTGAAATATTCCACTCAGGAACTGTATTTCAAATCACCTGCGGAAATGCAGCAACTGTTTGCCGAAATGCCAGACGCGGTGGAACGCTCGCTGGAGATTGCGGAGAAATGCAATTTGGAGCTGGATTTCAGCAAAACCTATCTGCCTAAATTCGAGATTCCGCCCGAGAGTTCAGCCACCACGCTGGAAGAGTATCTGCGGGAAGTGGCCTGGGAAGGATTGAAGCGACGCTATCCAGAGATAACACCGGAGATTAAAGAAAGGTTTGAGCGGGAAATTGACATCATCAATCAGATGGGATATGCCGGGTATTTTTTAATAGTGAAGGACTTTATCGATTACGCGCGAAGCCGGGATATTCCAGTGGGGCCGGGACGCGGATCTGCAGCGGGGAGCCTTGTCTCTTATGCCCTGGGAATTACCAATATTGACCCGATGAAGTACAACCTTCTTTTTGAACGTTTTCTGAATCCGGAACGAGTGACCCTGCCAGACATCGACATTGACTTCTGTTTTGAGCGCCGGGAGGAAGTGATCGATTATGTGCGCCGGAAGTACGGGGAAAAGAATGTCACGCAGATTATTACTTTTGGAACAATGGCAGCCCGGGCGGTCGTGCGCGATGTAGGACGCGTCCTCAAGCTGAAATACGGCGAGGTGGATCGCATTGCAAAGCTCATCCCTTTTGGCATGTCCATTGACGAAGCTTACAGGAACGTGGCCGAATTCCGCCAGATCTTCGAAAAGGGAGACGAGAAATACAAAAAGCTGCTGGAATATTCCCGGGTTCTAGAAGGGCTGGCCCGCCACGCTTCCACACACGCAGCTGGGGTGGTTATTGCGCCCGATGAGCTAACCAATTATGTGCCGCTTTACGTTCAGAATACTGGAGATGTTACCACCCAATATGACATGAAGTCCATCGAGAAGATTGGCTTGCTGAAGATGGACTTCCTGGGATTGCGGACACTGACCGTCATCAAAAATACGGTCAAAATGCTGGAAAAACGAGGGATTCAGATCGATCTGGACCAGATTCCGCTGGATGATCCCAAGACCTACGAGCTTTTCAGCAACGGCGAAACGGTAGGGGTGTTCCAGTTCGAAAGTAGCGGCATGCGGGATTGTTTGAAACGGTTGAAGCCGCAGCGTATCGAAGATCTGATCGCCATGAACGCCCTTTACCGCCCGGGCCCCATGTCCATGATCGATGACTTCATCGATCGGCGCCACGGCCGCAAAAAAATTGAATACCTGCACCCGATGCTGGAGCCCATCCTGAAGGAGACGTACGGGGTCATCGTGTACCAGGAGCAGGTGATGCAGATTGTAAGCCAGCTGGGCGGGTTCAGTCTGGGTGAGGCTGACCTGGTGCGCCGGGCCATGGGGAAAAAGAAGAAAGACCTCATGGCGCAGCAAAAAATCAAGTTCATCGAAGGAGCCAAAGAACGGGGAATCGCCCAGAAAACTGCGGAAGAAATCTGGGACCTGATTGCACGTTTTGCGGAATACGGTTTCAACAAGTCCCACGCAGCAGGATACTCTGTGGTAGCCTACCAGACAGCCTATCTGAAAGCGCATTACCCGGCGGAATTTATGGCCGCTTCGCTCACCAGCGAAATGGGCGACACCAGCCGGATCATGATTTTGCTGGATGAGTGCAAACGTCTTGGACTGGAGATTTTGCCGCCAGATGTGAACGAGAGTGATGCCGATTTCAGCGTTTCCGGGAATAAAATCCGCTTTGGGTTGGGTGCCATCAAAAACGTGGGGAAAGGGGCCATCCGTTCTATTCTCCAGGCCCGCAAAAAATACGGACCGTTCAAGAATATCTTTCATTTTGTTGAACATCTGGATCTGCGTGCAGTAAACCGGAAAGTGCTGGAAAGTCTGGTTCAGGCGGGGGCGCTGGATTCCCTGGAAGGGCACCGTGCTCAGCTGTACGAGAGCATTGACCTGGCCCTAAATTATGCCCAGAAGGTGCAAACGGAAGAGATGCGGGGGCAGATCAGCATCTTTGACACGGCTCCGGCCGGAAACCGGAAAGGGGTGGCCAAGTATCCGGAACTTCCCGAGGTAGAGCCGTGGAGCCACTTCCGAATGCTAACACTGGAGAAAGAACTGCTGGGGTTTTATGTAAGCGGACACCCGCTGGAAAATTACCGTAACGAAGTGCGTGCTTTTTCGACCATCAATCTCGCGAACCTGAAGGCGCTGACGGACGGCAGCAATCTGCGCGTTGGAGCCATTATTACCTCCGTGAAGACGATCCTGGATCAGAACCGGCGGACCATGGCATTTGCAACCGTAGAAGATTTTTCGGGGAGCGCGGAAATGCTGGTTTTTGCCAGCGTGTATGAGAAATTCCGCGACCTGATTCAGCCCGACTCTCTGGTACTGATAGTGGGACGGGTTTCTACGGATGAAAACAGGGAGCCAAAGATCATTTGTGACGAGGTAATTCCGCTGGACCAGGCACGGCACCGCTTTACCCGCAACGTTTGTCTGAATCTGAAGCTGGAAGACATCAAAGTAACTCTACTGCAAAAAATTGAACGGCTGGCAAAAGAACATCCAGGACGCTGTCAGTTGCTTCTGCACGTGACTAACGGAGACCGGCGGGA
>MTOL01000025.1 GCA_002011685.1 Deferribacteres bacterium JdFR-76 | reverse complement strand
CGTGTATAAACAAACCCTTCCCTTTCTCCCGCAAAAATCTCCGCCCCATGCCGCGCACTCTTAAAAGCAAATGTAGA
Organism: Deferribacteres bacterium JdFR-76; assembly: GCA_002011685.1. Taxonomy (GTDB): domain Bacteria; phylum Zhuqueibacterota; class JdFR-76; order JdFR-76; family JdFR-76; genus JdFR-76. Next base: position 11,292 of record MTOL01000025.1, on the reverse strand, counting down.
ACTCTGATAAATTGGGACCGAAACAGCACCCGTCTGAGGATCCACTCCGCCAGAACCATGAACGCAAATGGTAGCAAAACTCTTTTTACGTAGTTCTTCTGGGTCCATAGAGCCTCCTTAATGGGTGAGGATCTGCATTTTTCTGAGCGGGTATTCTTTTGCTTTCCGTTTCACTGCTTGCGTCCCGGGTCTAGACAGCAACTGAGGAATTCAATATTTAAATTATCAACAGGTTACAAAAAAATCAAGATGGAAAGGCTATCTGAAGAATTTGCAAAAATTTTTTTCACCTAAGTTTTCCATGCGCCCCCCGAAGCGTCAAAGAATTCACCAGGCAAAAAGCTGCGCTGCTTCGAGCAATCTTTTTGTATAGGAATGCGCCGGATGGGAAAGGATGGCATTTGTGCGGTTTATTTCAACCAGCTCCCCCCGATAGAGCACACCAATCCGATCCGCAACCCTGGCCACAGCCCCCAGGTCATGGCTCACCAGCAAAACCGAAACCCCCAATTCTTCTTTTAGTCGCCGCAAGAGGCCGAGGATCTGAACCTGTACAGGCAAATCCAGCGCGGAGGTGGGCTCATCTGCAAGCAGAATTTTGGGCCGGTTCAGCAGCGCCAGCGCCAGAATTGCCCGCTGCTGCATGCCCCCCGAAAGCTGAAACGGGTACATCTCCGGCAACTCTTTTCCGGGTAACCCCATTCTCTCCGCCAATTCGGAAAATCGCTGGAGACCTTCATCCGGATTCGCACTTTCCTTCCAGAAATCTCTTACAATCCGTCTAAACCGGAAGATAGAAGGCAGGGCCGCACCGGGATTCTGCGGGATCAGGGCCATCTCCTTTCCACGCAAATCCGCCCACTCTTTTTCATCCAGTTCCAGCAAATTCCGGTCTTCCAGCGAAATGCTCCCGGCAAGAAACCGCATCGGTTGTGGCAGAAGTCCCATCAGGGACCAGATCAGTACGGATTTGCCCGCACCGGTTTCACCCACAATGGCCAGAATCTCACCCGGATTCACCCGAAAAGTAAGATCCCGGAGAATCTTCCGCCATCCGCCGGAATGACGCAGCCCCACGGTCAAATTTTGGATATCAAAGAGTGCCATGGAACATCTGCTCTGCCGGACACTGCTTTTCCCCAACAAATGGGCGCGGAACCGGCTTCTATCTGCCCTTATCTATATTTGATTTGAGGGACCCTTCCGCTTTATCGCCAGTTACGGTTGGACCCGCCATTCCTCGATGTTGAAAAATGTGCTGAGAAAATTCATGCGGTAGTTAGAAAAACGGTCGCGCATGGCAATGATCCGGTCCGGGCAGTACAGAAATAAAACTGGCTGATCATCATAAATCATCCGCTGCAGGCGGTGCAATAGGATCCGTTTTTGAGCTGGCGAATCGACCCTTTCCAGCTGATCCAGCAGAGAATCCACCATCACATTCCGGTAGCCAAACCGGTTGTAAGCGCCCCGGGAATGCCAGAAAATCCGCAGATCCAAGCGGGTTCCCATTTTCCAGGCCGATAGCAGCGCCTGGTATTTTCCCTGTTTGAACCGTTCGATGAAGGTAGAGAATTCCANCATTTGCACGTTTGCCTTCACACCAACTTTTTTCAGCTGTTCCTGAATGATAACAGCAATGTCCACCCGCACCGGATTGTTGGAAATAGTCAGCAGCTCGAATTCAAAAGGCTTGCCGCGTCGGTCCAGAATACCATCCCCATCCCGGTCTCGCCAGCCCTCATCGGCCAGGAACTGGCGCGCCGTTTTCGGATCGTACGAAATGGTAGCCATTGTGGAATCATATTCCGGAAAGAAGGGAAGAATTGGTCCCACACATTCGCGCGCATATCCCCGGTAAACCGCTTCCAGAATCGTTTTCCTGTCTATAGCCATGGCCATGGCTTTTCGCACAATGGCGGAAGAAAAGAGCGGGTCCCGGTTGTTCCAGGCCACAAATGCCATGATACGGTCGGGAAAATGCTCAATCCGGATTCCGGGCCGGTTCGCCAACCCTGCCAGCTGATTGGGCAGTACCCCCTCAATCAGGTCAATTTCGCCCGCCAGCAGGCGCTGAATACGCACATTGGCATCTGGAATAACTTCAAAAACAATCTCCTGGAGGAGGGAATCGCCCCGGATGTCCGGAAAAAATTCCGGATTGCGTTCCAGGATGATTCTTGCTTGCATGACGCGCCGTTTGATGCGAAACGGGCCACAGGTAACCGGAGACGATTCCTGCATCAGACTCCGTACCTTTCCCGGATCGGTATGGGCCAAAAGCGAAGCTGGGAGAATAAACCCCTCATTCAGATCCTGCAGTTGTTCCGGATAATCCCGGCTGAATTCCACCGCCAGAGTAGAATCATCCAGAGCCTGCAGCCGGCGGATGTACTTTTTATCTTCGACAAAAGGATAGCCCGTTCTCGGATCTGTTTGCCAGCGGAAAGTCTCTTCCACGTCCCGTGCCGTAAAGGGCGTACCGTCGCTCCAGTGAAGNTCTGTACGCAGTTCGATTACGCAGGTGGTATGATTGCGGGAAAACTGCCATTTTCTGGCGAAATAGGGCCGCATTGTTTTCAGATCNGGTTCCTGCCGGAACAGCTGTGGATAAATCAGCCGGAAAATCTCATGATCAATCGCCGACGTGGAAAGAAGAGGATTCAAGGTGGTCACATCCGCGGGAATGGCAATAACGATCCGGTTTTTTGGTGCTTCTTTGCCGCAAGCGAAAAAGAACAGTCCCGCAATAAACAGAAGCCGTAGCGCTCGAATCTGTGCTTTCATACTGCCCCTGCCCTGTTTCATTCCGATCCCAATCCCCAAAAATCCGTTTTTACGGAGCGGCCATAGCTGAAAGATATTTCAAGTAAAGATAAACCGCCGGTGAAGTCAAGAATAAAACGTCAAACCGGTCGAAAATACCGCCATGCCCAGGCAAAATCGAAGAGGTATCTTTTACCCCCGCATCACGCTTGAACATGGATTCCACCAGATCACTCATCTGGCCCACCGTTCCGCAGAGCGTTCCCACAATCAGGAGGTCCCGGATATGCCATTCAGGAATAAACGACGCCCCCACCAGCACCACAAAGAGGACCATGCTGATAAATCCGGCTANCGCCCCCTCGACCGTTTTTTTGGGACTGATCTTGCTGGCCAGTTTCCGGCGTCCCAGGCTGCTCCCCACAAAGTAAGCCACCGTATCACCAACCCAGAAGGTAAACACCACCGTAAGGGTCCAGTAGGCTCCCCGGGAGTAATCAAAGCCCAGCTCACGCGGCAGTTCCCGGAGGCCGAGAAAATAGCTCAGCAGGATCCCCATGAGCGCCACTCCCAGCACGCTGGCTGAAATATTAAAAAGTGGCGCTCCTTCAAAACGCCACAGGTTAAAAATTCCCAGCAAAACCAAATAGACAGCAAAAATCTCAACTGCGTGTGAAAACTGGTAAACATACATATCCAGAATAAGAGCTGCTGTGGCTATGTAAGATAATGCGGCAGCCGGCAGCCCTCCTTTTTTGCGGCAAAGCTGGTAAAATTCCCACTGCGATAGCAGGGCAATTCCCATCACCAGAAACAGCATCCAGACACGGCCGACATACATGGCCAGAACAACCAGTGGTCCCGCAACCACCGCCACCAGCACCCGTGATTTTAGCTGTGCAAAAGCCACCTTTTCCTCCTACGTCGTTTCCAATGCCCCAATCAGATCCCGTATGCGCGAAATGCCCATTCTCCGGCAGGACTGTTCCAGTTCATCCACAATTTTTTCGCTGATGCTGGGATCCACAAAATTTGCCGTCCCAACCTGTACGGCTGAAGCTCCAACCAGCAAAAATTCGAGAACGTCATTTGCCCGGAAAATTCCGCCAATTCCGATAATGGGAAGGTCAACTGCCTGGCGCAGCTCCCACACCTTGGCCAGGGCCAGCGGTTTAATGGCCGGGCCGGAAAAACCTCCGGTCACCGTACCCAAAATTGGACGTCGGCGCTCCACATCCACTGCCAGGCCGACGAAAGTGTTCACGGCTGAAAGAATATCAGCGCCGCCCTCCTCGGCAGCCTTCCCCAGTTCGCCAATGTCCGATACATTGGGAGTCAATTTCACAATCAGTGGCTTGCCGGTCATTTGCCGGAGAGCGCGGGTCATTTTGAATACCTGTTCTGGATCTTTTCCAAATGTACGCCCCCCCTCCTTCACATTGGGACAGGAAAGATTGACCTCATACGCATCGATATCTTCTTCCACGCTGGCCAGTTTTTCAAGAACCGCGACATAATCTTCAATGCATTCCCCGGCGATGTTTACAATTTTCCGGCACTGGAGTGTACGCAAAAACGGCATTTTCTCCCGAATAAAAGCGTCTACCCCCACATTGGCCAGCCCGATGGAGTTCAGCATCCCGCAGGATACTTCTACAATCCTGTGAGGCGGATTGCCGGGCCGGGGATACCGTGTGATGGATTTTGTCACGACACCGCCAAGGCGATTTAAATTCACAAATTCAGAGAATTCTTGGGCGTAACCAAACGTACCGGATGCCGTAAGCACCGGGTTGGCCAGATTTAAGGATCCCAGATCAACGGAAAGATCAATCTCCAAGGCGGATCTCCTTCGCGTTAAACACCGGTCCGTCTACACAGGCAAGAACGAAGCCCTTTCCATCTGCACGCGGAACTGCGCATCCCACACAGGCCCCAAACCCGCATGCCATGTGCGCTTCAACCGACAAAAAGACGTCATATCCTTTCCCGCGTGAAAAGTCGGCGATCCTGCTCATCATGGGAACAGGCCCACAGACATAAAGCGTAGCTTCGTCGATGCCTTTTTCCTCCGCAATCCGCGCAAAAAAGTCTGGAATCAGGCCGCGAAAGCCGTAGCTCCCATCATCGGTCGCCACAAAAACCTCCTGGCAAAAGGCCCGCATCTCTTCCACACAGCACACCTCAGATTGGCTGCGGAAACCGAAAACGGCCATGCTGGGAACATCCATCTTGCTCAATTCGGAAGCGAGAAATACGAGAGGCGCAATGCCGGTTCCACCTCCGATCAAAACGGCTGGCAATTTTTTGGGCAAAGAAAATCCGTTGCCCAGCGGACCCAAAACGGTAAAACGGTCACCCGGTTCGGACTGGGATAGTGCCTTCGAACCACGGCCCACAACACGTACGAGCACTTCCAGCCATCCCTCGTCCCCATTGCGCCGGAATATGCTCATTGGCCTGGGCAAGAGCGGATCATAAAAATGAGTCATCCGGATATTAATAAACTGGCCGGCCATGGCATGCCTCGAAATGCGAGGAGCATTCAGCCGGATGCGGAAATAAGTGGGATTTAGCTGTTCCTTCTCAACGACCTGTGCTTCCTCAATAAACTTTTGCCTGCTCAACGGAATTTCTCCTGCCGGTTTCCGGTTCGCTTTCGGGTCGAATCAGGTTTTACCGGTTTCGCTTTCCGCCGCCGAATAATTGGAGCCCCCTCATTTGCGTCTGGCTCTACCCGCTTTTTTTGTGCACCGCCAAGGCGTTTCTGCCGCGGATCCTCCACAAATCCTGCTGGCAGTTTGCCTTTCCTGGAGTTACCGGCGCTTTTTCCGGAAGAATCCGGTGCCGATTTTTTTCCTGAAGCAGATCCCTGCTGTTTATTTAGCAATGAAAGGGCCCGCTCCATCGCCGCAAGTTTTTGCTTTGCTTTCCTCCCATACTCTGTGGCCGGATACCGGTCTCTTAGCTTTTCGTACACTTTTCTGGCACTATCGTTTTTTGAAATCATCCACTCGAACAGCCACGCCTTGGCATAAAGGGCCTTGGGAGCATAAGGTGACTCCGGAAACTGCTCGGCCACCTTGGTATAGTAAAACAGCGCCGAGTCAATCTGATTTTTGTCAAAAGCATAGGTTTCGGCGCGGCTGAAAAGCAGAGCCGCTGAATCCACCGGCGCATCTTCATCGCCTGCGTTGATCCGTCTGCTGGCATAGCGGGCATATTCCGTTTTGGGATACCGCACCAGCAGCTCATGATAGAGCGAATCGGCCTTTTCTTTCTGCCCTTTTTTCTCATACAGGTAAGCACAGGCAAAGAACCACTGCGGATCTGCGAGATCTCCGGAAAAATTTTGCAAAAGATAGTCATAGATTTTTAGCGCTGAATCGGCATTTTCAAACTGAAAAAGATAAAGTTGTGCCAGGGTGGCAGCCTTTTCGCGGACACGCTCCTTCAGCAGCTTCGGATTTTTGGGAACGATTACTTTTTTGCGCTTTTTTTTCACCGCTCGTTTCCGCCCCGTTGCAGGCTGTAGATCCCCGGAACGGCGAAAATTTCTGGAACGCGGGTCGCGCAGCCCCGTATCACCCCTTTCCTCTTCATCGAGCAGCTGGCGGGAAAGGGCCGCCAGATCCCGTTTCTTGCGGGCTGCAAGGGAATCGGCACGGGTTGAGTCAGAAGCAAATTTTTTGAGCGAATCTGTCCGTGTGGTATCCTGAGCCCAAAAAGGTGGGATCGAGAAAGCCTCATCTGGATTTTCCGGTTCCTCCACGATGTACTCGCCCACTGTGTCTCCGCTGGTAGTGTCCATATGTGTCCACGCCTGATCCAGAACCCGCCATTCAAAATAGGCACGATCCCACTGTTCCAGATTTCGCAACCAGGTCTGCAGGGTGTCGCGGAAGGAAATGATCCTGGCCTGGGTCTGGGCTTGTTCAAACTGCTTTTTTGCTTTGCGGAAATCGCCCAGCTTCAGAGCATACATTTTCCCGAGCTCAAAATAGGCACGAGCAGCATGTTCCGTTTTAGCATAATCGTGACCGATATCTTCGCAGACGATTTCCGCCTGCTCGAATTCGCCCATCTGAATGAGCGTTTTTTGAATTTCCAGCTTTACGCTGGCCATTTCATCCTTTGTCAGCGCCTGCCGCGTCATGCGTTCGAAAATCTGCAGGGCCACTTCATACTTTCCCAGTTTGCGCAGAGTCTTGGCATACCGCATCTCCACATCATAGCGCATTTCAATCGGCGGTTCGCGGTCCAGCGCCTCTTTGAAAGCTGCAGCTGCCTGTTCGTACTGTTTCAACTTCAAATAGCACTCACCAATCCGCACCAGAGCACGGATTTCTTCTGATTTCTTCCCCGCATGCTGAAGCACACTTTCAAACTCCGCCACGGCGGCCCGAAAATCTTCTTTGGTAAAATAGAGCTCGCCGCGCAGAAAACGGGCCTCCGACACAACACCCCGATCTCTCGCATTCTCAATCAGATCTGTCAGCACAGAAAGGGCGCTACCGTAATCGTTAAGCTGGATAAGCGTTTTCCCCAGCCACAAACGTGCTTGCGGAACATACTCGCTCTCTGGAAAATAGGTCAGCAGTTCTTCAAATTTCCGGCGGGCTTTCAGATAATCTCGTGTATGGTACAGCGACTGCCCGATGATCATAATAGCATCATCCACATACCGACTGTTGGGGTACAGTTCCAGGACTTTGGACCCTTTTTCAATAGCCTTTCGGTATGCGGCCTCAGCGCTCCGGTTCGACGTCCTCCCGCGGGAGCGGAGCCCTCCCGGATTCTCCATTTTTCCCGGTTGAGACGACAGGCTGCGAATCCCCTTTTCCTGCTGGAGGCGCTTGCGTTCTGCCTCCTTGAAATACTTTTTGGCGTTGTAAAATGTGTTAAAATACGCCCCGCAACCGAAAAAAAGGACCGACAGAACGGCAAGCCCCACCAGGATCCCGAATCGTCCAAATTTACTTTTTAAACCTCCAACCAATACGTTACTCCTTAGTAAACCCGGCTTTTTCAAGCAGCTTGGGAAGGATTATGCCTGATTTTTCCCGTAAAACCACATCAGCAAAGACGGAAACCGGTGTGGGCTCCGGATTGATCTCCACAACAAATGCGCCGGCATCTTTGGCCGTACCTGGCAGCGATGCTGCAGGATAAACCACAGCTGACGTCCCGATGGAAAAGAAAAGGTCGCAGTTTCTTGCCGCCTCCTCCGCCCTTTCCATTGCACCGGGTGGAAGCATTTCCCCAAACCATACCACATCCGGACGGATCAGCCCTCCGCATTTTTCGCAGCGCGGGACGCCCTTCCCTTTTTCCCACACCACTTCCTCATAACCTGTACTGCATTCAATGCACCGGTTGCGGAGAATGTTCCCGTGCAGTTCAACAATCTTCGTACTTCCGGCCCTTTGATGCAGGCCATCAACATTCTGAGTNATAAGCAGGAATTCTGGATAGATTTTTTCCATCCGGGCAAGGGCATAATGCCCGGGATTGGGTTGAACCTCCTCAATTAGCTTGCGACGGTACTGGTACCATTCCCAAACCAAGTCGGGGTTTCGGAGAAAGGCATTTACATTGGCCAGTTCTTCTGGACGGAATTTTTTCCACAGTCCGTTTTCGCCCCGGAAAGTAGGTACTCCACTTTCCGCAGAAATTCCGGCACCGGTTAGCACCGCTACACGCCGGGCTTCCTTCATCTTGCGAATGAGCTTTTCTGGAATGTTCTCCACCATTGGCCAACACCTTGATTGATTTAGCACCCTCTACCTTCTACATAAGGCCGCACCAGGGCTGCGCCCATTTCCTGTTCCAGAATGTCGGTTTTGGGCCGGGCCCAAGGCGGAAGAAGCTTATAAACTTCGGCCATTACCTGGTTGGCCTGCCTTTGCAAGAGATCGTGGTTTTCCGGCTTCAGCTCAACGGGATCAAGACAGAGCGGTTTTCCCACACGCACAATGATTTTGTGCCACCTGGGCAGTTTCTCCCCGGGCGGAAGAATTTCCCGGGTTCCGTAGATCGCCAGGGGCACCACCGGACAGCGCACCATCTGCGCCAGACGCACAAAACCGGTGCGCGGACGTGGCGGACGCCCATTCTGCCATTTCCGCGTTCCCTCTGGCGAAATAAAAACTACTTGCCGGTCGCGCAGCAATCTCACAAACCGCTCAAACCCCTCTTTGTCAGACGCATTTCGAATAATTGGATGTACATTGATCTTCTTCAGCCACCACCCAAGAAGAGGCACATTAAATAATTCATGTTTGCCCATTCCATGGGGACGGAAATCCACTACCAGTGACATACAGAGCAAATCCAAGTAACTGTTATGATTAAATACAACAATAAATGGCCGGCGTTTTGGAAAGTTTTCCTTTCCGTATCCTTCTCCCGCAAAAAAGATTTTTAGAAAGTAATAAACCAGAAAAAATGAAACCGTAAAGACCATCGTCCAACCCAACTCATTTTATTTTCTCAAGAATTTCCCAGAAGTCCTTTTCAATGAACCGCTTTTTGGGCCGCTCCACAATTCGTCCCACTTCTTTCTCCTGATAATAAATGATAAATGTCGGCACTCTCTTAATACCAAGCTTTTCAGTAAGCCCTTCTTTGTCTTTTTTGGTCCGGTCCACCCCAAAAAATTTGAGTTTGAAATGCTCATTGCCGGCCAGATCCATAACCTTCAAAAAGCGCCCTACCTGCCAGCGGCTATCTGAACACCAGGTCCCCAGAACCGTCAGCACATCCACGTCTTTGTCCCATGCTTTTAATTTTTCAACGATGGTGCTATCCGGCCTGTACTGGTCGTAACTCTTGCGAAACTTCGGGTATTCCTTTAACAATGTTTCAGCCGTAACATACCCGAGAGCCATTTTTTCTTTTTTATCGGCCCTTCCGGCGGAAATCCCGTTACAGGACAAAAAAAACGTTGCCATCAGCAAGATGGAAAGAATTCTCATGGCTCTGCCTCCCGAAGCTCACTCCCTACAAACGATCCGGCAGCCTGAACCAGATTGGCTGCTTTTTCTTAAAATAACATATTTTCGGCATATGACAAATCTTTTTTTTTGAAAGAGTTACGAACTGCTGCAAAAACAGGTGAACGGCTCAGGAACCGGAGCTGTTCGGAAAGGGGCTCAGCCACGCAGCCAATGTTTGAGTTCGCTCATCTCAATGGCCTGCTCCAATTTCCCGGAATAGAAACGCTGCAGATACTCTTCTGTTTCCAGCAGATGGCGGTCTACTACCTGCTGTTCTCTTTCAAGGAGGTACTTTAGCTCCTTCAGATCGTTCGACCAGCGGAATCCGGTCCAAAACTGTGTGCCCGCGAACTGGGTTTTGTACAGCGCATTCCGCGAATAACAGGTTCCAAGGTAAAGGTAACGGTACTTTTTCCGGGAAAAGTATTCAACCGCTCGCGTCATCATGTACATGCCAAGATTTCGGGCATAATAATTCAAATCATAAAATGCATAGTAGTAATAGGCCATCTCCGGTTCTTCTGAATAAAGCGTCACAATGCCCACATCCTTTTCTGCCACTTCGTCGCGGAAAAGCAACAGGTGAGAAATAATGGGCGAATTGAAAAGAGAATCCAGGCGTTCATATGTCATCACGTCCTTGCCGAATTTGATGTCAGCGTATGTCTTGCAAAATTCCCGCCACGCAGATGTGTATTCAAAGTCTTTTCGTCGAATGAGCTGAAACGAGATCCCTTCTCCTTTGCGGAAAATCCTCCGGTTCTCGGACGATGGCGAAAATTGATCCAGCTGCACCCGAATTTGCCGGCACATATAGAAGCGGCTCAGATCGCGGGTGCTCGGCAGAAATCCCCTGCCGAATAAGAGGGAAGGCGGTTCGTGTGGCTCGCGAATGGCCCAGATGGCATACGGAAAGATGTAATGTGAATAATCTGACTTATACTCCGAAAAAAGGATAATCATACCACCCCACTGTCAATTGGTTTGCTTTTTTTGACAATGGACATCTACTGTCTTTCGGGTATTCCGTTTCCTTCCAGATAGACCCTGGGAATCCGAGTCCGCCATCCAGCCAGCACGTCGTAGGATACGGTTCCTTTCCAGGAAGCCAGCAAATGAGCATCTATTTCCTCAGAGCCNTGCCTACCCAGCAAAACCACCTCATCCCAGAGCTGCACGCCGATATGAGTAACGCGCACCATCATTGCGTCCATGGCGTTGCCTCCCACCACTGGAGCCTTTTGCCCGCGGATTAGCACAAATCCTTTGTTCCGCACACGTGGATATCCATCGGCGTATCCTACCGGGATAACAGCAATCGTTTCTTTTTGCTGGGCTGTGTAATGCATGCCGTATCCTACACAGTCTCCCGGCTCGAGATCTTTAAGGAGCGCCACCCGGCTCTTCACCGTCATAATGGGTTGGATACCCGAAATTCTCCGGCAGACCTGCGAAGGAAATACCCCCAGCGGCAGAATGCCAATTCGCACCCAGTCAAAGTGGGCCTGCGGCAGATCAAGATACCCGC
>MTOL01000430.1 GCA_002011685.1 Deferribacteres bacterium JdFR-76 | reverse complement strand
TGAACCGGATATTTTCCCGTCCAGCGAGAGGAGACATTCGGAGAAGTGGGGCACCCGTTCCGAAAGTTCATTGGAAAAGGGGCGGGTAACCGCTGTGCATCCCCGCTGTCAGAAGATAATTCGGCGGCGTTTTTTCCGGGTTTTGGGCTGAATCTTTCCGGTGTGCACATCGCAGTATTCGGTTGGCGCCGTTTCTTCGCGGAAGGTTTCTTCGGAGACGTGAGGGCAGAATTCTGTGGCCAGTTTTTTGGTTTCATCGCATATAAGCCGTTTAACCACCCCCGGTGGCATTTCAAAGTCTTCTACGGGTAGCTGCAGGGTATCATGGGCAGCCTTCATGAACATGGCCCAGATAGGCAAAGCTGCCACGGCGCCGGTCTGGTTGGGGCCAAGGCTGATGGAGGGATCGTCGAGTCCCACCCAGACGCCGGCCGTAATCTGGGGGGTGAACCCGACAAACCAGGCGTCGGTATATTCATCGGTAGTGCCTGTTTTGCCACCGGCGGGCCGCATAAATTTGTAGATGGTCCGTGCTGTTACGCCTGTCCCGCGGTTTACCACCGTTTCCAGCATGTTGGCCATAATGTAGGCCGTTTGGGCAGAGAGCACTTCCCGGATTTCTGGCGTCTCCTGATATACCACCTCTCCGTAGCGGTTTACGATTCTGGTAATCGCAATGGGTTTGGCCCACAGTCCCTTGTTGGCAAAAATGCCGTAGGCTGAGGTAATTTCCAGCGGGATTACTTCAGAAGTACCCAGTGCCAGCGCGTCTACGGCACGGAGTTCGGTTGTGATGCCCATGCGGTGGGCATAATCTACCACCACGGAAGGTTTTACGATTTCCTGCAAAATCCGGATGGAAACCAGATTCAGTGACCGGCGGAGTGCTTCGCGGAGCGGGGTGGGGCCGCCCTGGTCCCGGTTGAAGTTCCGTGGCACCCACCGTTTGCCATCTGGCAGGAAGAGAACAACAGGCTGGTTCAGGACCTCGTAGGTGGGAGGATAGCCATTGTCAATCACGGCTGTGTAAATAAATGGCTTGAAGGCAGAACCAGGCTGGCGTTTTGCCTGTACAGCCCGGTTGAATTTGGATTCACGGAAGTCCCGGCCGCCCACCATGGCCAGGATGTGACCGTTCCGCGGGTTGATGGCAACCAGGGCGACCTGAACAGCCGCCTTCGACTGGATAAGCGAGTCCCGTTTGGCCGGATCGGCAAGAATTTCTTCTCGTTTTACTGGATCCTGCACGTATTTTTCCAGCAACCATTTGAATTTATCCGGGTTGCGAAAGCGCCGGTTTACCAATTCTTGCAGACGGGCAAGCTGTTTTTTCACTGCCCGTTCGGCACAGGCCTGAACGCGGGTATCCAGGGTGGTGTAGATTTTGTAGCCACCGGTGTAGAGGTCCGAACCAAATTTATCCTCGAGCTTCTGGCGGATCCACTCCGTGAAGTAGGGGGCGATATTTCGGTCTTCCATTGGTCCGCCTTTGCCCAGCTGAATGGGAGTGGCGACGGCGCGTTCGAATTCCTCCCGTGTGATGTGCCCGTTCTTGTACATCAGGTAAAGAACCAAGTTCCGCCGTTTGAGTGCCCGGTCCGGATGCTTAATGGGGGAATAATAGGCCGGTACATTGACAATGGCTGCCAGCAGGGCACATTCTTCCAGGGTAAGGTCCTGTACATCTTTATTGAAGTAATATTCCGCTGCCGACTTGATCCCGTAGTTTCCGTGCCCAAAATAGATGTGGTTCAGGTACATCTCCAGAATTTCGGGTTTGGAATAAGTGCGCTCGATCTGGATGGCGGTGATAATTTCTCTGATTTTGCGGATGAAGACTTTCTTTTTGGTGAAATAAAGATCACGTGCCAGCTGCATGGTAAGGGTGCTGGCACCCTGCAGGCGCGCCAGATGGATGAGGTCCACAAAAGCCGCTTTGGCCAATCGCTTGAGGTCCATACCCCAGTGCCTGAAAAACCGCTTGTCCTCGACGTCGATGATGGCCCACTGCATCTGTTTGGGGATTTGCTTGAGGGGTACGTAATCTCGCCGCTGGGTGTAAAATTCTTTGATCAGAACGCTGTCGGCTGAGTAGACTTTTGTTACCAGCCGGGGTTCGAAATGTTCCAGCTGGGTAAGCGAGGGAAGATCGCGCGTAATCCAATAGCCCAGCAACAAAATCAGAACCAGAAAGAAACCACCGCCGATGGCTGCCCAATGGATGGGCTTGAGGCTGCGGAGTTTTTCCTGAAAACCTTCTTTTGACATCATACGAAGTCGGCGCTTCATATCCTCTCGTCCGGAGTTTTTATTCTGAATAACCTATTTTTCAACACTTCTGGCGGTTTCAGGTTCCATGTGGAAGGTGGAAGCAGCGGATTCCTGAATCCAGGATTTCAGCTCGATCTGTCCTTCACGGAACACGGCATATGTAAAATAGCGCATCCAGTCGCCCAGGTTCACATAGGCCCTTTCCGGGGTGCCTTCAAAAACAGGCCGGTGTGTGTGGCCCATGATCACAAAGTCGTATCCCTCCTGCAGCTTTGTCTGAGCATAGTGCAGGTATTTCAAATCATCTGCTTTTTCTTCTTCCGGAGTTTTTTTGTAATGGTTCCGGCTCTGAGCAGAAGCCCAACGCGCCAGCGGAATGCCCAGATCCGGATGCACCAGCTTATACAGCCAGATGGTCAGTGGATGCTGAATGACAGATTTGAGAAACCTATATCCCCGGTCTTCTTTTGGAATACCGTCACCGTGAAAAATGAAAAATCGTTTTTGCCAGTGGCGGGCTTCATAAATGCCATGGTGAATGGGAATCCCCAGTGTGTTCTTGAAAAAAGGACCCATCCAGAAATCGTGATTTCCAGTCACATAGATAATTTCCACACCCTTGTCAAGGGCATAAACTATGCGGGAAAGCATTTTCTGATAAAGAGAAGGAATGGCGTAGCGGTATTCAAACCAGAAATCAAACAGATCGCCCACAATGTAAAGAATGGGAGCCGGGTCCTGTTCGGCCAGAAAATAAAGGAAATCTGTTAAATATTTTTCTTTCTTTTTTTCGGCCTCCGCATCTTTGGACCCGATATGAGCATCTGAAATGAAGTAAATGGGCCGCGGATCGTCCTGTTGTTTCATCTTATACCGTTCTTTTGTACAGTTTTGCAGCGAATTAAACCAGATTAATCTAAACAAAAGAGCAAACAGATGCAAACCCAAAACGGGGCGAAAAGGAAGGGGAGTTTTCCGGCATAAAGGAAAGAATGGGTTGTTTTTCAGGAAAATATGTAATAGAATGCTTCTGACTCCCGGCGGTGAAGGAGAAATGCACGGTAGGTGCATCCGGGGGCTTGCGTGTGGTTCCGTCACATTTTCCTCAGAGCCAAAGGGCTCTGCGGCTAGGGGGGATTCTTGCAGAGAGCATGCTGAAAATGGCGTGTTTGCACCAGGTCTCAGCTGGAAAAGAAAGGAGTCCAGGAAAGCTGTGAAAAAAAGCGTGGATCAGCTGGTATTGTACCCGCCGGCCAAAATTAATTTGCACCTTCGGGTGCTGAACCGGCGGCCTGATGGGTATCATAACCTCGAGACCATCTTTGTCGCGGTAGATTTGCGGGATGAACTGAAGCTCAGGCGGACAACGGGCGGCGGGATCTACCTCCGCGTGGAAAATGGAGGAGTTCCGAAAGATTCTTCGAATCTCTGTTACCGGGCAGCGGCTTTGTTTTTGAAAGAGGGTGGGGCTAAGGGAGCGGTGGAAATCACGCTCAAAAAGCAGATCCCGGCCGGGGCTGGCCTTGGGGGCGGAAGCAGCGATGCCGCATTTACACTGTGTGGATTGAATAAGCTTTTTGGAAAGCCACTAACGGAGAAGCAACTGCACAAAATGGCTGCCGGTCTGGGTGCAGACGTGGCTTTTTTCTTGAGACCGGGGGTGGCCATAGGAAGGGGAATTGGGGATCAGCTTGAATACATAGATGTAAACTGGAAGTTTCATGTGGTGCTTGTCTGGCCAAATCTTAAAATATCAACGCGTTGGGCATACGAGGAGCTGAAAATCGGCTTGACAGCTGATGAAAATTATCGTATATTGGATAGTCGTATTTTGCGGGGATTGGACCCGCATGAATTTTCAAATGTTTTTTTGAACGATTTTGAACCGGTTGTATTTGAGGCCTATCCGCGGATAGCGGAGATCAAAACATCGCTGCGACGGCTCGGCGCATTTTTTGCGGCGATGTCCGGAACAGGCTCGGCAGTATTCGGGCTGTTTGATGAAGAAAAGAAAGCCCATGAAGCCGCCGAGTTTTTTTATGATCAGGCAGATGTGTGGGTTGTTCGGCCTGTGTTGAGCAGCGAATGGTGAGGTTGCGGCGGTGATTCTGGATGCGAACCTGAAAATCTTTTCCGGAAGCGCCAATCCCGAATTGGCTGCCAAAATTGCGGCCGAACTGGGAATGGAACTGGGATCTGTGACTATTGAGCGGTTCAAAGACGGCGAAATTTGGGTCAAATTTAATGAAAACATCCGTGGGGCGGATGTTTTTATTGTTCAGCCCACCAATTCGCCGGCGGATCATATCATGGAACTGCTCATTATGATCGATGCAGCCCGACGCGCTTCCGCCCGGCGGATTACGGCTGTGATTCCATATTATGGTTATGCCCGGCAGGACCGCAAAGACCAGCCACGCGTATCCATAACTGCCAAGCTGATAGCTAATCTGATTGTTGGGGCGGGGGCAAACCGGGTTTTAACTATGGACCTGCATGCCGCGCAGATTCAGGGGTTCTTTGATATCCCGTTTGATCATCTGTACGGCTCATACGTGTTTACGGACTATTTCCGTAAGAAGGCCATCCCGGACCTTGTTGTGGCGGCTCCGGATGTGGGTGGGATCCGGATGGCACGTTCTTACGCAAAACGTCTTCAGGCGGATCTCGCGCTGGTTGACAAGCGGCGTCCGCGGGCCAATCAGGTCCAGGTGATGAATGTCATTGGCGATGTAGCCGGGAAAAACGTACTTTTTGTGGACGATATTGTGGATACAGCTGGAACGCTTGTGGAGGCCGCTGAGGCCATGAAACGGCACGGGGCCAATGAGATTTACGCCGCATGCAGCCATGCGCTGCTTTCCGATAATGCGGTGAGTCGCTTGCAGGAATCGCCCATCAAGGAAGTCGTGGTAACGGACTCCGTCTGGATTCCGCAGGAAAAACGTTTCGAGAAGCTCCATATTCTGTCGGTGGCCAGCCTGTTTGCCCAGGCCATTGACCGGATTCACAACGAAAAATCCATCAGTATTTTGTTTGATGTTGAAAAATAGAGGGAGAAGCGATGGCAGAAGCGGTACTGAAAGTACAGAAACGGGAAAAGCAAACCAAGTCGTATGTGAAGCAATTGCGTCGGCAGGGGATGGTTCCGGGAATCTATTACGCTCACGGGGAGGAGCCCATTCCTATCGTTCTGGATTTGAAAGAGTTGCACCGCCTTGCTTCGCAGGAAGTGAACATCTTTGATCTGGATTTTGGCGAAGGCGAACGGAAACCCAGCATTATTAAAGATGTCCAGTATGATCCGGTAAAGGGGACGGTCATTCATGTGGATATGATGGGCATCAAGCGCACGGAGAAGGTAACGGTGACCGTACCTCTGCATGTGGTTGGTACGCCTGTTGGTGTGCGCGAAATGGGCGGTGTACTGGAACATCCTCTGCGTGAGGTGGAGATCCGCTGCTTGCCTGGCGATATTCCCAACGCCCTGGAAGTGGATGTGAGCCACCTGAAAATTAACGAGGTGATTCACATCAAAGATTTGCAGTTTGAGGGCATTGAGATTATGGAAGAGCCGGATACCCTGGTTGCGCAGGTGCTGCCGCCCAAGGTTGAGGCGGAGGTGGTTGAAACCGTCGAAGAGGAAGAGGCGGAGCCGGAAGTAGTTTCCAAGGAAGAGAAGAAAGAGAAAGAGGAAGAATCGGAGGAGAAAAAGGAGTAAGGGGTTCCGCGGTTGGCGCTTGATCTTCTGGTCGTTGGATTGGGGAACCCGGGCAAGCAATATCAGCGGACGCGGCACAACGCGGGTTTTCTTTTTTGCGATTATGCCGCGGCGTTCTTTGATAAACCATTCCATTTTGGACCGGGCAGCACGCAGATTCTGGAAGGAACGCTAAACGGGTTTCAGATTGTCCTGGCCAAACCGCTGACATTTATGAACCGCAGCGGCCTGGCAGTAAGGGCACTGGTGGAAGCGTTTGAGCTGCCGCTGGAGAAGATTCTTGTGGTTTGCGACGATTTTCAGTTACCGCTCGGAACGGTGCGCATCCGGAAAGCAGGAAGCTCAGGCGGGCACAATGGACTGCAGTCAATTATTGATGAACTGGGCTCTTCCCAATTTCCACGAATGCGCCTGGGAATTGGGCGGGAAGGTCCGATAGAGAATTGGGTGGAATTTGTCCTGTCCAATTTCAGCAGGAAGGAACTGGAGCGGCTCAGGAATGTTTTTCCATATGCCTGGGAAGCGGTGCGAACGATTTTGCGTGATGGCTGGGACAAGGCGATGAGTTTATACAATCGTCGGTTTTTGGAGGGAGAAACACGAACGGAAGAAGGAGGATGAATGGAACTGAGAACGTATGAAACCATCTTTGTGATGGATCCTCAGCTCGATCAGAGCAAAATTGACGAGTTCGTGGATAAGATCGTGGAGATGATTACTTCGTCCGGTGGCGAGATTATTAAGCGCGACTATTGGGGCAAGCGCAGGCTGGCGTATGAAATCCGGAAGCGGCAGTACGGTTTTTACATCTATATTCTCTACCGCTCAGACGGTAAGATTATCGAGCCGATGGAACGGGAATTTCGTCTGAATGAGAATATTCTTCGGTTCATGACCGTAAAACTGAGCAAACCGGCTCTGCGTCAGCTGGAACGGGAGCTACGTAAGGCGCGAGAAGAGGCACCGACTGCAGCAAAACCCGTGGAAGAAAAGGCGGCCGAGGAGAAACCGGCTGAAGAAAAACCAGCGGAAGAAACCGAAGGGGAAAAAGCGGAACCGACAGAGGATGTTGAGTCCGCGAGTGCAGAGGCCAGGGAGGAGCGGTCGGAAAAGTAGCCTCGGGATGTGTTTTATGTGAGGATAGCAATGGCTGGCTATAAGATGCCGGAGATCAATACGGTTATAATTGCCGGAAACCTTACAAAGGATCCTGTGCTCCGCCATACGACCAACGGGACGCCGGTTGCCAATTTCTTTATTGCGTCCAACCGTCGGTATAAGGACAACACCGGCCAGTGGCGGGAGGATGTTTGTTATGTGGGTGTGGTGGCCTGGTACAAACTGGCAGAAAGCTGTGCGGAATATCTGCGGAAAGGCAGCGCTGTTTTGATTGACGGTGAACTTCAGAGCCGCAATCTGCGGTCCGCAGATGGTGTTTTCCGCAATGTGGTGGAAATCAAGGCACGCCGCATCCAGTTTCTGGACCGGCGTACAAGCGAAATGAAAACACTGGAAAATGAAGAGGAAAAAGAAGATCTTGAAGAACAGATGGAATATCAGCGCCCGGAAGACGAAAATGTGATCGACGATTCTGCGGAAGACGACAAGGATGAAATGGGGTACCGTGAACTAAAATTATAGGAGGTAAGCCTTGATTCGTACCAAACGGAAACGGATTTGCCGGTTCTGCGAAAACGGAATTAGCTATATTGATTATAAAGAGCCCAAGCGGTTGATCCGCTTTACCAACGAAGTGGGTAAAATTATTCCGCGGCGGATCTCCGGAACCTGTTCCTACCATCAGCGGCAGCTTACACGGGCCATCAAGCGTGCCAGGCAGCTGGCGCTGATTCCGTACATCGCCGAACGGTACACATAAATCTTGGGGGAAAACCGGGCCAGTCCGGGTGATGACCGCGCCCTTTTGGGACCCGGTAGGGGAAAGAATAGGACTGGAACACCTGGGATGGGGAAATTTCAGAAGGGCGGTATGGTGCAGAATTAATGGAGGAGTCAAAGATCAATGAAGGTGATTCTCAGGCAGGATTATGAGAAACTGGGCAAAGCCGGAGATATTGTTCAGGTAAAAGACGGATTCGCACGGAATTTTTTGATTCCCAGGGAAATTGCATACGAGGCAACGCCGGGCAACATCCGCCGTTTTGAAGAAGAAAAGAAGCGGATGGTGCTTCAATTCGAGCGGGAAAAGAAAAAGGCAGAGCAGCTTGCCAAAGAACTGGAAAAAACCTCCTGCACAATCTCCATGGCAGTTGGAGAAGAAGACCGACTGTTTGGGTCTGTTACTTCGCAGGATATTGCTGATGCGTTGAAGGAAAAGGGCATTGAAATTGACCGCCGGAAAATTGTGCTGGAAGAGCCTATTAAGTCACTTGGTATTTACAGCGTACCCATCCGGCTACATCCGGAAGTGACCGCCAGCGTAAAGGTCTGGGTCGTCAAAAAATAACCTTACCGGGGACGGGCGTCCCTTCCCTAATTTTTGTTTATTATGAACCTTTTCTGGCTATTGGTCCTTGCACATCTTGTCGGCGATTTTCCGTTGCAGACCGACAGGGTTTTTTATTACAAACACCGCACCCGATGGGGAATTCTAATCCATATCGGGATTACCGCCCTTTGCAATGTGGTGTTTACCATACCCTACCTGCGTTATCCGGGGTACTGGCTCATTCTCTTTGCTATGGCTGTTTTACATCTCATCTATGACCGCACCAAAATCATACTCACGTTGAAGAAAAACATGCCGGACAATTTTCCTCTTTTTTTGTTTGACCAATTCCTTCATTTTGGTACCATTTATCTTGCCACTTTACTTTTTTACCGGTGGTATCCCGGCGGAGATGCAGGGGTATCTGGTTTCTATGCGAATGTTCAGCTGATTCAGCTCCTGTCCGGTCTTGTGCTCATCATGTTTGCCATTGCGCCCGTTAATTATTTTTTGATTAACGATTTTTATGCCTATGTGGGAAAAAAAAACCGGCCTCACTGGCAATTTCCGGCCGGGAAGGACCGCATTTGGGGGTATCTGGAACGGGGGATGCTTGGACTGGCACTGTCCCTCCAAGGGTGGTGGCTTATCCTCCTGCCTTTTGCTTTTCTGCCGCGGCCGCTGTTTTTAAGGGGAGGAAATTCGCTGGATTTTGCATTGAGCGTTTTTTTTAGCGCCACCATCGGGCTGGGCATGCATTTCTGGATTTGGGGCTGAGAGAAAATCCTGTACTGATTTCATATTTCTTTTGAAAAAATTGTTACAGGACAAAAATATTGCGGTGTTTGATAAAACGGGGGAAAATGATTGATTTTTAGTGCGCCAAACGTTAAATTTTAAGCATTATTTAGGAATATTGCAACGATCGACCCTGACTTTTCTGGCATGCGGCTCTTTGATCCCTTGCTGGCAAGAATGGAGTTATCTGTGATACAGTGGGTATAGGGACCATGTGCGGAGGGAAGTATGGAACAGATTCAATTGCCAGAATGTTTAAAATGTTCAACAGGTGTTCTTGTACCTCTGTCGGATTACGGACGGGATGGTGCATCTATTCTCTACAAAGCGTGGGTTTGTACCAATCCGGATTGCGGCTTCAATATCCGGATTGATAACGGAGAGGTCAGTTTTGGGAAGTCGATCACCACTTCCGGGAAGTGAAGGATGGCTGCGGGCTTCAAAAGAGCGGTTCCTGGGTAAAGGAACATTCCTTTACCCTTTTTTGCATGGCGGGGTAGTGGGTTGATGCAGAAGTTTCAGGAATTTATCCGGAAATACCGGGTTCACGGGATCATTTTCATCATTGCGGTTCTCATCTGGTTCCATGCTATAACAGAGCGCTATTATGAACAGCCGATCAAAGTGTGGGTGGAACCAGTAAACGTACCGCAAGGCTATGTTATTATAAATGACTACCCACGAATCCGCCGCGTTGTTTTCCGGGGAAAGGGAAAAAATCTCATCGCCCTTATGAATGCGCGGATCCGCATCCTGGCTGACCTCAACCAGTCCGAACAGCCGCGGCAAGTCGTTCAGCTTTCCCTGGATAAAATTCGACTGCCAACTTCCCTGGTTCAGCTGGAGGCCGTTAAGTTTTTGGACCCGGACACGGTGCAGTATTTTCTGGAACCGGTGGTTTCGAAAGAAGTGCCGGTGAAAGCGCGGATCCGGATCGTTCCCGGAAAAGGGTACGTGCTTGTGGGAAGCGTACAAGTTGAACCACAGCGTGTGCTTGTCCGCGGACCCATCCGGGCCATTGACGAGATCGATACGGTGCTTACCCGGCCTCTCGAGTTAAAGGACGTCAGGGAGGGGGTCACAGGACGCGTGGAACTGGTAAACGTCCATCCCGGAAAGGTTCTGCTGGAACCTCCCGCGGTGCATTACCGGGCGCGTGTGGAGAAATTGGCCGAGAAAACACTGGAGGGAATCCGGGTAAAGGTCATCAATGCACCCGGTGACCGTCAGGTTTCCGTACGTCCTCCGACCCTTTCCCTCACCATCCGCGGAGGGGAGACGTACATCGCTTCACTGACGGCCAAAGATATTGTGGCGTACGTAGATTACCGGCGGTTTTTGCTCACGGGCAAGCGGCGGCTCCCGGCNATCATCGAATTGCCTGAGTATGTGACTTTTGACAACGTCCGGCCCGAAACATTCGAAATTCAGGTGCGCTGATTATGCGGTTGCTGGCTATCGAAACTTCCTGTGATGAAACAGCAGCGGCAGTGCTGGATAACGGAACGCTGCTTAGCAATATCGTTTATTCTCAGCTGAAGCTGCATCAGCCGTTTGGTGGGGTGGTTCCCGAAATTGCATCCCGGGCACATTTGCAAACGGTGATTCCAACAATTCAAAAGGCACTGGCAGAAGCAGGCATTCAGAAGGATGACGTGGAGGCCATTGCTGTCACTTTTGGTCCCGGGCTTGTGGGCTCTCTGCTGGTGGGGCTAAACGTGGCCAAGGCCATGGCCTATGCTCTGAATATCCCGCTTATCGGAGTGAATCATTTGGAAGGGCACATCTTTGCCAACCGTCTGGATCATCCCGATCTGGAACCTCCAGCGATGGTGCTGCTGGTATCGGGCGGGCACACCATTCTCCTGCTGCTGGAAGATTGGGGTCGCTACCGTGTGCTGGGACAGACCATCGATGATGCGGCAGGTGAAGCATTTGATAAGGTGGCGAAGATGCTAACCCTGGGCTATCCGGGTGGACCAATCATCGACAAACTGGCCCGGGAAGGCAATCCGGAATTTTACAGGTTCCCTCGTGCATGGTTGGATGACAAAAGTTATAACTTCAGTTTCAGCGGATTGAAAACAGCTGTGCTGAATTACTTGAAAAGCCAGAAAAAGGAGTTCATCCGCGAACATTTGACGGATATTTGTGCCAGCTTCCAGGCGGCGGTAACTGATGTACTGCTCGAAAAAACCGTCCGGGCGGCAAATGAATTTGAGGTGTCCAAAAT
>MTOL01000431.1 GCA_002011685.1 Deferribacteres bacterium JdFR-76 | reverse complement strand
CGCCGATACCCAGCAGCGGCAGAATGGCTAACGACAGCACGATGATGCCCATCCCTCCGAGCCAGTGCGTCAAACTCCGCCAGAACAGAAGGCCGTGTGGGAGGGCTTCAATATTGGTCAGGATGCTGGCCCCGGTGGTGGTAAAGCCAGACATGGTTTCAAAAAATGCATCCGTGTAGGAAGGGATGTACCCGGAAAGTACGAACGGAAGCGCCCCAAAGGCCGCCGCAAAAAGCCATCCAAACGTCACGATGGCAAAGCTCTCCCGGATCCGGATATCCTTGTTTTTCCTGAAACCGAACCAGAGAAGGAACCCGGCCAAACAGGTGACTCCCATCGAGATAAGCAGCGCCGGTAGATCGTCTCCTCCATAATACAGGGCAAATAGAACAGGGAACAGCATGAAAGCGCCCGTAAACAGAAGAATGATCCCCACAATTGCCAGAACAGAGCGGATATTCATCGATTCTGCCTCATCCTTCTTTTTCCCATTTCAGCAGCCCGATTGCGACAACAGATCTCCCTCCAGAAACCGCACAAGAGTATTCAGATCGCCCGACTACCTTCTATTTGAGGAACAATTTTTCCACATCTTTAAAGGCTTGAGGCAGGCTAAAAACCACCACGCGGTCATCGGGAAGAATTCGGGTCTCTCCAACCGGAATAATCACATCTTTCCCACGGGTAATGGCCCCTACAATGGCGCCTTTCGGAAATTTAATTTTGTTAAGCGGCGCCTTTGTAATCCGGGCTCCTTTTGGTACGCGGTATTCCAAAATCTCCGCCTCAATACCCGGAAGCGAAGCCACACTGAGCACCTGTCCCCGGCGGATCAGCGACAGAATGGTATTGGAAGTAATCCGGTTGGTGTTTACTGCCGCATCGATACCGATGGGGGCCATGATGGGCAAATATTCTTCTTTGTTCACCAGCGCGATGGTTTTTCGCACTCCGAGATGGCGGGCAAGCAGGCAGGTGAGAATATTCGTCTCCTCGTCGTCTGTAACGCTGATCAGCACGTCCATTTCCATAATGCCTTCACTGGCCAGCAAATCAAAATCGCGCCCGTCGCCCTGAATCACCATCGTGTGTTCCAGCTGGTCAGCAATCATCAGCGATTTGTCAGGATTCGATTCGATGAGTTTAATCTCGATGTTTTTCTCCTGTTCCAGCAGCTTGGCCGTCTCGCGGCCAATTTTCCCCCCACCTAGGATAATGACCCGGTCCAGTTTTTCTTCCGCTTTCCCCAGCAACTGAACAATTCGGGAAATTTGTCCTGTTTCCGCCAGAATAAAAACCTGGTCCCGCCGGAACAGGATATCTTTGCCCGTGGGGATGATCGTCCGCTCGTTCCGAAGGATAGCCACAATCCGGAATAGAACATCCGGATGTTCCCGGGTCAGTTCCATAAGCGGCTTGTTCAGAACAGGCGTTCTGGTATCGAGGCGGATTCCCACCAGCTGCAGATGCCCGTCGGCAAATTCCAGCACGTCGGTCGCCGCGGACCGCTTGATTAGCAGAACAATCTCCCGAGCCGTCTCCAGCTCCGGCTGAATTGCAATGTCCACCCCCCAGTCTTTCAGGCTAAAACGGCCTTCCTTTTCGAAGAAATGCAGGTTGCGGATGCGGGCAATCTTTTTGGGTACACCAAAGCGCTCTGCCATCTGGCAGGCAAGAATGTTAAGCTCGTCGGAGCCTGTAAGGGCAATAAAGAGATCTGTGGATTCAATGCCAATCCGCGTCAGCAAATCTGAATCGGTAACCGATCCATTGTGCACCTCAATATCCAGCGATTCCCTCGCCTGATCACAGAGGGAAGTAGACGACTCGATGGCAATTACATCGTGATTTTCCATGGAAAGTACTTTGGCCAGATGCCAGCCAACCTGACCCAGTCCCGCAATCACAATCCGCAAACTCACGCTGTTCCCCTCATAATGTTCCAGTTGGATCTTACCATTTGCTCCTATCCCGCAAAAAATATGAAAAAATGGCGCCCGGAAAACCACAATTTCCTGCGGCCTTTCCAATGATCTGCATCTTTTCCGGCCCTCATCTTTTTCTCTAACATCTCCGCCAGAATCCCTGTTTGCCAAACAGTCCTGCCAGAAAGCGGCCATTTATTTGGCAGCAGCAGACCGGATTCGGGAAATCCCTCCGGCAAAAAAAAGGCCAGGTCGTACAGGCCTGGCCCCATTTCCGGACACCAAAAACGGCAAAATGGACGGGATTAGTGCATTTCGCCTTCTTTCTCTTTGGCCTCTTCGGCCCCCTCCTCTTCCTTCTTCAGGTACTCGTCCGGATCGGCTTCAAACTTGGCTTTGTCTTCCTCGCTGCAGAAATAATAGGTTTTCCCTTCGTAATCCATCATGATTTTAACTTGGGTGGTATCCACGGCCATACCGCACACAACACAGGTAATTTGGCCGGTGGTTTCCTCAACCTGCGCGGGCTGTGCCTGCTCGGGCTTGGCAGCCTCTTCCTTCTTCTTGCCGCACCCAAACACCAGGGCAACGGCCAGAATGACAATAACCAGAACAAAAAATTTCTTCATGGTCTTCCTCCCTATGTTGGTTTGGATTTCTTACAAAAATGCAAAATTTTGCTTTATGAATTCTACAAAAATTCGCAGGCTTTGTCAAGAAAAAAATCAATTTTGTTCGTTTTTTGCTGGTTCAGGATGGTTCGGCGGATCAATTTCTCCAAAAACCGAGCAGTTTTGGCTATCCTGCTTTCCGAAAAAAGTGCGGATCGTGGGCATAGGCCAGGGCATCCTCAATGGAAATTTTTCCTTCTTTCACCAACTGGGCCAGATGCTGATCCATTGTCTGCATGCCGTACTGGTTGCCAGTCTGCAAAGCCGATGGGATCTGGTGGATCTTCCGTTCGCGGATTAGGTTACGGATGGCCGGTGTGGCGATAAGAATTTCCATAGCGGCCACCCGCCCTTTTCCGCTCTTGAGCGGGATCAACCGCTGAGATATCACTCCGAGGATACAGTTGGCAAACTGGGCCCGGATCTGATCTTGCTGCCCGGCTGGAAAAACGTCCACCACACGGTCAATGGTTTCTGCAGCACTATTGGTGTGCAGAGTTGCAAAAACAAGATGTCCGGTTTCTGCGGCCGTAAGCGCCAGCGAAATGGTTTCCAGGTCCCGCATCTCGCCGATGAGAATCACATCCGGATCTTCACGCAGGGCTGCTCGCAAAGCATTGGCAAACGATTTGGTGTGCGGCCCCAGTTCTCGCTGGTTGATCAGGCAGTTCTTGCCCTTGTACACATACTCAATCGGGTCCTCTATGGTAATCACGTGCAGATACCGCTCCGTATCGATCAGGTCGATCATCGCTGCCAGCGTCGTCGACTTACCGGATCCCGTAGGCCCCGTAACCAGCACCAGTCCCTCACGGCTGCGGGCCAGCTGGTAAACCCCTTTTGGTGCACCCAGTTCGTCCAGCGTGCGGATCCGTTCCGGGATTACACGGAAAGCGATAGAAATCCCCCGGAGCTGCCAGTACACATTCGTACGGAAACGCGCTACTCCCGGCACCGCATAGGCGAAATCCAGCTCCTTCTCCGAATAAAAAAACTGGCGCTGCTCCTCCGTAAGAATTTCGCGGATCAGATTCTCCAGATGTCGGTTCGTTAGGGGCTGGGTTTCCATTTTGCGGAGCTTTCCGTGCACCCGGATGATCGGCACATTGCCGCTGGCCAGATGAATGTCCGATGCCTCGTTGCGTACGGCGTACGCCAGGATCTTATCCAGTGTTGCCTTGTTCATGACCCCCTCACTCATTTCCACGCAAAATATGCGGTGTAATGAAAATGATCAGATCTGTCTGTTTCCGTTCATAGCGGGTATTGCGGAAGAAGTTGCCAATAAGCGGGATATCCCCCAGCAGGAAAACCTTTTTGACAATTTTTTTGCGGTCTTCCTTAATCATCCCACCGATGACAATCGTCTCCCCGTCTTTCACTTTTACAACTGTGTTCACCGTCCTTTTGGACGTGATGGGCGCCCGGTTGATGTCGATCACCACTTCACCGGTAATCTCCTCGATGACCGGATTCACATACATGATGATTTCATTGTCATTCACCACGTGCGGCGTTACATTCAGCTGGATGTTCACGTCCTTGTACGTAAAGGTTACGATATCGCCCTGGCCGGCCAGCCCGCGGTTGATCTGCGGCACGGGAAACGTGGTTCCCACACTGATTGTAGACATCTGATTGTCCATGGCCAGAATGCGCGGGTTGGAAATCAGCTTGGACTCCGTATGTTCCTGCAAAAAGTTAAGAACCGCACTGAACTGATCTGCGGTCAGATGGCCGAGTTTCCATGACGTTCCGCTGCTGAATCCTTCTTTCAGGACGCTGTACTGCCGCTTGTCGCCTGTAGGCAACACATCCTGATACATCAAGGTAGCGGTGAGGGTTTTGTCCCAGTCAATACCCAGCTCGGATTGCTTGAGAGGCGCCAGTTCCACCAGCTTGGACTCGATGAGAATCTGCGGAACCGGAACATCCAGCTGGGCAACCAGTTCATCGATTTTGCGGATAACGTCCGGACGGTCGGTGACCACCAGGGTACTGGAACGCCGCTTCACGCCGGCCTGCGTCCCACCTGACTCGCCCCCTTGATCGCCCCCGCCTCCAGTGCCGTACACCCCGTAAAACTCCGGCGAAAGCACTTGAATCTTGGCATCCGGAGAAACTGTCTCTTTGATCACCTTTTGCAGATTATAGGCATCGATGTATTTGAGGTGATACACTTTGGTTTCAGAAAGGGCAGGAATAAACTGGTCTTTTGGCTTTACAAGAATAACATTACCGTCTATCAGGTAATCGTAACCGTTGGCCAGGAGTATGTTGTCCAGCGCCTCGCGCAGTGTAACATTCTGCAAGCTGATAGTTACTTTCCCTGTAATCTCAGGTCCAGCGATAATATTGACCCCATTCTGGCGTGCCAGGAGCCGGAGCACATTGGGCAGATCGGCTTCTCGGTAGTCCATGGTAATTCGCTGCGGGTCTGAAAGTGGGCCGGTCCGCTCGATCCGCTCGCGGCTCACCATATAAGTTTTCCGGTCCTTTCGCGCAGATTTCTTTCGCTCGCGGATATTGACTACAATGTCGAGGCCATCGTAGTCAATCTGGTAGGAAGCAATTTTGCGGAACTGAAGGATGACCTCTACAACCTGATCATCCCTGCGGGAGTTTCTGGCCCAGATCCGTTCCACCGGGCCGCTGCGCGGCGTGATTGGAGGATCTGACAGTGCCAGCTGCGATTGCCGCACAAAGACGATCAGGCGCCGTTCGTCCGGGACCCAGATATTGCCAAACGGAACCCGCCGGGTGGTAACAATCCGGCACTGGTACCCTTTCTCGAGCCGGCTGTAAGACAGTTGCACTACATGATTAAGCTGGCCAAACTCCTCGCCGATTCCCAGGGCCAAAAAGACCAGCACCAATGCTCTACGCTTCATCATGGCTCATCACCCAAAGTAAGCACATACTGTCTACCCCTGTACAGGCAGAAGACTTTTTCATCCCGGACGGCCAGTACGGTAATGTCGCCTCTGGTTTCTCCTTCGCGGAATACATCGTCATTGATGATGACATACGCCGTGCTGTCGCGCCAGGATATGGCT
This sequence comes from Deferribacteres bacterium JdFR-76, assembly GCA_002011685.1. GTDB lineage: Bacteria > Zhuqueibacterota > JdFR-76 > JdFR-76 > JdFR-76 > JdFR-76. The sequence goes on along the minus strand of MTOL01000431.1, from coordinate 5,856 downwards.
TTCAGCACCAGCGGCTCTTCTTTTTTTCCCCGGAGCGAATCTAAAAGTGCCCGGGTAAAAGCTCCCACAAACGGATCCCGCTGCCACTGCCGAAATACGGAAGGATCAAGACCCTGACCGGCCAGCACCACCCGCGCGCCGGCGGAAGAAAACAAAAGCACTTCCTCTTTGCCCGGCTGTACGTTCTTCTGCGCGGTTCTCCCGGCAGCAGGCGCTCCTGCCGTCTGCGTCTTGGACGAGAGCACAAACCGGTCAAGCAGAAAAACAAGAACCGCAAGTCCCAGCAACCCCAGAAGTATTTTCTGCCGCTTCTCCATATTCAGTCCCCAATACGGGATTTTCCGGTGCTTTTCGGTTCGTTCAGCAGAAACAGGTATCCCCGCAGCACAATCCGCAGCCGCGGGTAGATATTTGGATCACTATGAAATTCAACCCCATTCGGTGCCAGCGCAAATGGCAGCTCTGGAATCTTTTCAATAAAACGCCCCGCATTTACAAATCGGCCAGTCATCTCAATTTCAATAGGTAATTTTACCAGTGGCTTCTGTTCACCCTGTGGCTGTTCCACCGGAAAAAGAACATCGTAAGATGGGACAATGGAAATGACCTTCAACCGGTAGGAACGGGCTGTTACCACCAGCTGCCGGGCAATTTCACGAATTTCTTCGATATGGTAAACCTTCCGCTCAATGGCTTCAATTTCTTCCTTCATTTTCTGGATATCCGCCTCCAACCCGTCAATTGCATCCCGCGATACGGTAATCGTACGCAGCTTTTGCATCCAGTCAGAAATCTGAGAAGCATACCGGTTCATTTGCAATTGGGCGTCCCGGAAGTAAACGAAATACCACCCCAGAATAATCAAAACGAACGCCAGAAACGCAACCCCGTACTTCACCAGAAATGACTGGTGCAGCGGGTCCAGTTGTAACTTCTTCTCTTTTGTTTCTTTTTTGTTCATTTCAATACGGCCTCAACGACAAAACGTAGATCGTTCATCTCGTCGTTCATGTACTGATTTTTCAGATGCACCGATGCAAACAGCCCGGATTTCCTCAGCCAGAGCATGTATTCGGCAATCCTGATGCCCGCTTCCGGCCCAGGATTGTGAACCACACCGTAGATTTCCATACGGTAGCGGACCGTTTCTTTTTCCTTCTTCTGTTTGCCGGGCGGTGAAACCGGCTGCCCTTCTGCCATTTCTGTAGTTTCCTGAAAAACCAGGTCCGTAATGGCCATTCCACGCGGAAAGAGATTGGCCGCCACTTTCAAAGCGGGCGGTAACGGGTTGTCCAGCACAAATTCTCTGCTGTAGATTTCCTTCTTCCGGCGCAGCTGAATCTGCTCCCGCCGGAGCGCATCGAAGCGCTTCTTTAGCGGTTCCATCTGCCGGTACCGTAGCTGTACAACCCGGTACTGATTTTTCAGGCTGATCCCCTTCAGGTGCAAGTATGCTGAAGCCATCAAAATCAGCACAGAGAGGATGAGCGCCGCATAAATGCTGATCCGCTTCACCAGACGGAACGTCTCAATCCGCTGTATGGATTTGGGAAGCAGGTTCAAATCCTGAGTAAAGTCGGAAGCCAGGGCATAGGCAATGGCCAGTTCGTGAAAGTGTTCTTTAAACAGAATTGCATCGGACGCGTCCCCTTTTCCAAACCCCCAGTCCGGAATGGGAAACAGTTCCATTTCGCCGTCCACAATATCCGACAGAAACAGCGTCAGGTTTTTCAAATGGGCCGTTCCGCCCAGCAGGTAAAGCTTTTCGATGTGTGGCACATTGAATGTGTCACGGAAGTAATCCAGCGAACGCTGAATTTCGCTGCCGAGGCGTTCCAGAATCGGGCGGATCAGCACAGCATATTCGGAAACAGGAACCCCGTCTTTCGTTTTTTCCTCCAGATCATCAGTAGGAAATCCGTAGCGGAGTTTCAGTTCTTCAGCTTCTTCTTCCTGCAGCTGGTAAGGCATCCCTTGGTAAAAAAGGGTGGCGGTCAGCGCATCAGTAATGTGCCGCCCCCCTGTGGGCAGTTCGCGGCTAAACAAAAGCTTCCCCTGGTGGACAAAAACAATGGTAGTTTTTGAGGCCCCAATGTCAATCAAGGCAACGGTTCTCTCCGGATCGTAGACTTCACTCTCCAGATAGAGCTTCCAGAGCACAACTGCCAGCGGTTTGGCATGAAAAGGCAGGAATTTGTTTTTCACGAATACGTGAGCGGCCGGAAGCACTGCGTCTTCCCTCACCCCGGCCATTAGCACGTCAATCTTGGGTGCCCCCTTCTGCTGGGTTTGTCCCAGCTCAAGATAGGTGATGGCAGCAGGCGCTTCTTCCAGGTTAAATTCCTTGCGGGCAGTCCAAAGGAGGGCCTCCTCAAACATCTTCTTTTTGAGGACTGGTAGCGATGTGCGCTTCAAGCCCACATCCTGCCCCCTTAGCGCCCAGGAAATCCGGGCATGCGGGAAGTGCTTTCTTAGCTCGAGATAGTCACAAATCTGCTGAATCTGGTCTTCAACAGGCGCATCCGGCCCCAGCGGATTCCGGCAAATACCAAATCCCAGAATCTTTGGGTGCGATTTCCGCTTGCGCACCACCACGAACTTGACAGAATGGCTTCCGATATCCAGCCCGATGTGAACCGGCCCGTACAGGGACCGGGACCAGAATCCGTATTTGGAAGGTATGTTGATCAGATCATTGAAAAATTTCGGTCTTCCGTCTGAATGCTTCCACCGGTCCGTCTCATCTCCACCGGTTTCAATGGCCTTTCCAGTTTCTCCCCAGATTTCTCCGGCGGCATATTCCTCACTGGCTTCTATATCGGCACCCGCACGGGAAATAGGTTCGCCCGTCAGAAGATCCGTCAGTTCTTCCCGGATATCTTCGATAATAAATTCCTCATCATTCTCCGGTGCCACATTCTCCCGCATGGTTTCCGTCCGGGCGGAATCCCCTGGGCCGGCTGTTGCGGTTGCCGGCTCCTCCTCATCGGCCACCCCCAATTTTTCCATGAGGAAAGAAAGATCCACATGATCCCGGACGTTGCGGGAAAAGATGGCCAGATCCGGCGGNTCGGGTTCTCCCCCCGGATGCATGCCGTTCTGCACCTCTTCCTCGGCAGTAACATTCCGCCCTGAAGATTCGATCCACTGATCCTTTTCCATGGGAGTGTTCTCTTCGTTGTTGCGCCTGTGCCGCCATCTCCCTCGAATTAGCTATAATATTTGTCGACCCGAACCAGGATTTCCTTGAGGAAAGAGATGGAAAGGGTACCTCAGGTGTTTTCAAATGGGATCCGGACGCCCCCGAAAAGGCCTTAACGAGGCATCCGGTACAGGGTTTCCAGCACAAACAGCCGCCCGATGTAACAGGGATGCTCGCATGTCAAAAGGTTCGCAATAAATTGAAAATACTTAACTTTGGACATTTTTTTTCTTGCATTTTTAGGCGAATATCTTTAATTTAACTCCAACTTCTTGGGAACCAAACGCGGAGGATGACTTCATGAAGAAGACGGTCACCAAGAGAGATATTGCAAAAAGAGTGGCTCAAAAGATTGATGAGAAACTCCCTCTGACAGAAAAAGTCGTTTCCGCTCTTTTTACCACACTTCGTGAGATCATGGCAGAGGCTAACCCCGAGGTACGGATTGAAATCCGTGACTTCGGTGTTTTTGAAGTAAAAACCACCAAAGCCAAGCCCAAAGCCCGCAACCCGAAAACGGGAGAAATCGTCTACGTACCTCCCCGACGCAAGACCCACTTCAAGCCCGGCAAGCTTTTGAAAGAAGCCCTGAAAAAGCCTCTGGATGAGGCCGTCTCCTCCTGACGGCCCTTTTGTTTTACCGTCGCATTTCGATCGGTTCCATTTAGAGGAGTGTTTTCGTCACTTATCGTGCGGAATGCTGGTAATTTTTTTTCGGTCCAACGGATGCTCCACAAAAATTACAGGGCACATTTGGAAAGAACGCCGGCCTCCGGCTGAATTCCTCTTTTTGCCGCCATCCCTTATGGAAAAAACCAGGCCCACACACCGTCCTCCACCCTTTACAAACGCCTTTTTCAAGGCAGCGCTCTTGCCACTCTGTGGAATGGGAAAAGCAGGAAAAACCACACCTTCTCTTTTCCCTGATCCCGATCGAATGCATTGCATCCCTAAAGAAGAAAGATTTTTTTAACGGAACATGACACTTTATTCGATCTGGATTCTTATTGATGCCAAATGGTGCGAATCTCTGGCAGATTCATCGGGAGTTAAATGGACAATGGAAGGTCCTGGTCAAACCAAAATGCTTGAGAAGACCGCAGCAGACTTGAAAATGAAAAACCTCTATTAATAATGGCAGGAGCGGAAAATCCTGGCGGCAAAAAATAAAGTAGGCCTATAGGAAAAAAGGACACACTTTCCCCCGTCTGTGGATGAGCCGGAAAGATCCTTTGAAGACGCTTGAAACCGCCATCAAAACGGCTTCCTGATAAAGAAGCCCGGATAAAACCCGAACTACCTCTAAAGCAGATAAGCTCCGATGAAGCTGATAAAAGCGCCGTTCCAAAAAAGATGTCCCCAGGATGAGGGCCGGTTCATTTCGCTGTCCTGCTCAGGCCAACAAATTACCGCCCCGGTTCGAAAATGCTGTATACCGTGGGAATGAGCACCAGGGTAAGCAGCGTTGCAACTGCCAGCCCACCAATCACCGCAATGGCCATAGGCGCCCGGACTTCTGCGCCTTCACCAAACCCGATAGCCATGGGCAAAAGCCCCAGAATGGTGGTGGTCGTCGTCATTAGAATTGGCCGCAACCGGACCTTACCGGCTTCCCGGATTGCATCCATCTTGCTGTATCCTTCGTTTCTCCGCAGGTGATTGATGTAATCAACCAGAACAATGGCATTATTTACCACAATCCCAGAAAGCATGATCACCCCTACCAGCACCACAACACTTACCGTTGTGCCGGTTACCAGCAGAGACCACACCACGCCGATCAGCCCGAACGGAATGGTAAACATAATGACAAACGGATGGAGCAGGGATTCAAACTGGGATGCCATTACCAGGTAAACCAGAAAAACCGCCAGAAGGATGGCAAACCGCATGGACTGAAACGACACGGCCATTTCCTTGTTCTGACCGCCGATGGAAATGGTAAAATCTGGCGGCAGTGGGATGGTATCGATGATTTTTTGAATATCCCGGGTAACGGAACCCAGATCGCGCCCTTTCAGATTAGCATACACCAGGGCCACCCGTTCCTGATCGATGCGCCGGATTTCGCTGGGCCCACGCTCAATGGAAATGTTGGCCACGGCGTAAAGTGGTACAGGCACAGGCGACGCCGGATTAACCACAAGCCGCTTCAGAGCTTCCAGGGTTTCGCGCTCTTCCTTTGCGGCGCGCACCCGCACATCGATCCGGCGATCCCGCCGGGAGAATTCCGTTGCCACCGCGCCCTGTACCTCGCTGCGAATGAGNTGNGCAATGCTACCCACATCCAGCCCCAGTGCTGCCAGCCTTTCCCGGTTGAANGCGATCTGCACTTCTGGATTGCCCCCTTCCAGCGAGGTTTTCACGTCTACCAACCCCGGAATCTCGCGCATCCGTTCGGCAAGCGTTTTGGACACCTCTTCCAGCACCTGTAGATTGTACCCCTTTACTTCCACCTCGATGGGCGCCTTAAAGCTGAAGAGTGTAGGCCGCGTAAACTTGTATTCCACTCCCGGCACATCCAACCACAGCTCCCTCAGATGATCCATGACGGACAGTTCAGCCTGTCGATCCGTTCCGGTGTTCAGGGTAATATGAAGCTGTCCCGTATTCTCCCGTTCCTCCCCTGCCGCCAGTCCCTGCTGTTCGGTGGT
>MTOL01000433.1 GCA_002011685.1 Deferribacteres bacterium JdFR-76 | reverse complement strand
GTTGTTTTGTCCAGCATGAGGGCGTTGGGAATGCTTTCCACATGAATCTTCTCGCGCACGATGGTGAATTCTTTCGGCTCATCCCAGCCTTCCCGTTCGATGGTCACGCGCACTGTGGTTCCGGGCGGTCCCATCAGCTTTTTCGGCACGTCATCCCGCTTCATGCCGATCGCATTTTCACCGTTGATCTTGATGATCCGGTCACCGGGCATCAGGCCGATACGGTAGGAGGGACCGCCTTCTATAACGGACATGACAGTGATTTTGTCGTTAATAATATCAAACGTGATTCCGATGCCGGAATAGCCCTGGTAGGTTTTGCTCCACTCTTCCACCTCTTCGGCGGTCAGGTAGTTAGTATGCGGGTCCAGTCCTTTCACCATCCCGCGGATTGCATCGTTAATGAGCTGTTCCGGATCAACCTCTTCCACATAAACACGCTGGATGGTTTGCAGGACTGTGGTGAAGATTTTCATCTTCTGGTAAATGGTCTGGCCGGCGGGAGCAAGCCAGTTGCTGTATGTAATGCCGATCAGAGAAAATGCAACGATAGATGTAGCAATTCCAGGAATCAAAAATCCTTTTTTCATCCACCTTTTCATGGTCACTCCTTCAGTCTGCGTACGTCCTGTTTCATTTCTTTGCTTTAACTGGATGCTCTAGATAAGGTTCCTGCCGGTTCTTCTTCGGCGTACAGGCAGACCCTGTTCCGGCCCATACGCTTGGCGCGGTACAGTGCATTATCGGCCCGTACGAGCAGTTCTTTAATGATCCGGGCATCATCCGGATAGGTAGCCGCGCCGGCACTCACAGTGAGCTTGCCATTTGGCTGGATTTCTTCTTTATAGAATGGGTGATCTTCGATGGCCTTGCGCAATCGTTCGGCAAAAATGCGCGCGCCATTGCGGTCCACTTCCGGAAGAATTACGCAAAATTCCTCACCGCCATAGCGCGCGGCCACATCGGTATCTCGGATGGAATTGCGCAGGATTTTGGCGATCTGCTTGAGGACCTGATCACCAGCCGGGTGCCCTAGGGTATCGTTGTAATTCTTGAAATAATCCACATCCAGGATTACCAGTGAAAGGGGCCGGCCCGTACGCTGCGACCGGAACACTTCATCACGAAGACGCAGACGGAAATAGCGATAGTTATACAGAGACGTCAATTCGTCCGTAATGGAGATTTCCCGGACCCGCTGGTACAACCTGGCATTTACGACGGCAACGGCCACAATGTTGGTGATGAGAGTGAGCATTTCCAGATCAGTTTGCGAATAAGGCTCCCCGTTGATCTTGTTGCCCAGAATGACCAGGCCTTCCAGTTTGCGGGAGTGGACCAGCGGGGCTATGACTTCCGAATCCAGCATGCGGAACTTTTCGATCTCCTTCAGAGAAGTAAGTTCTTCCGCTATGATAATAGGTTGCCGCTTCTGATAAAGCAGCTTGACGATGGAGTCGTTTAAACTGAATTTCAGCTGGGCTACATCTTCTTCACTGATCCCTTTTGCCTTGATCAGTTTCAGTTCCGGGTTGTTTTTGTCCAGATGCAAGAAAAGCGTTGCGTTTTTGATACGCAGCTGCCCTATAAGCGTGTTCAGATAGGAATTGATAAGCTGGTCCAGATCCAGGATCGAGGTCAGGTCCATGCTGATGTGAAACAAATTATGCAGTTCATAGATATGCCTTTTCAGTTTGCGGTTAAGCATGCGCAGCTCTTCGGTGGCGCTGTCGATTTGCTGGCGGTATTTTTTGGTGCGGAGGGAAACACCGGTTTCGGTAAGTTCGTCCGTCAGTTCCAGGATGCGGGCGCTAAAGCTCCGGCTGGCCACGGCACCAGCAGCAAGGAGCAGAACAGCGCCTATGAGAATCTTCAGCCAGAGGGGTAAGGAAATGACCGGTGTAGCAATAAAAATTCCCACAATGGCGGAAATTGCAATCAGCAGCAGAATAAATAAAACCGAGCGGTAATCAATAAATCGGGCGCCTTCCACGTTTTGCTCCGGATTAAGATCCCTGGCTTTCCTCCTAAATGAACTGATCCGGCTTTTCTGGTTTCCGAGGTTTGAAAGCCACGTTTCCGAAAATGTTTGGAAACTTATTGTTTTTTCAAAAGTTGTAAACTATCCAAAAATCGAATTCAATATAATCATTTCACTACGCATTTTCAAGAATATTGCCGATGGGGCCCAAAGCTTTTCGTACCTTGCTAAATTTATTGGCAGCCCTGTCAATTATTGTTAAATTATTGGGTGAAATCTAATTTCTAATCGGCATAAGCCTATGAAAATTCAAGGAATAAAACGCATTTTTTATATTTTCTTTTGTACCGCTCTGCTGGTGGCGGAATTTCCTTGCCCTGTATTCTCTCAGTTCTATTTTGGGCGGAATAAAATTCAGTACCATCAGTTTGACTGGCACGTGCTCAAGACGGAGCACTTCGATATCTATTTTTACCCGGAAATGGAAGAGTTGGCCCGAATCGGTGCAAAATATGCCGAAGAGGCCTACCGGGAACTTCGCGGCAAATTTGATCATTCTATCCTCTCGCGAATCCCGTTGATTTTTTACAGTTCCCATTTTCATTTTCAGGAAACCAATGTGGTTCCTTATCTGATTCCCGAGGGAGTTGGAGGTTTTTTCGAATTCATCAAAGGCAGGGTGGTGATCCCTGCCAACGGTTCACTGTATCAGTTTCGCCAGGTGATCCGCCATGAGCTGGTTCATGTGTTTACCCACAGCAAATTAAACCGCGTGTTCAAAAACCACCGCAAGCTTACTCATGTCAATTTTCCGTTATGGTTTGTGGAAGGGCTGGCGGAGTACTGGTCGGCCGGCTGGGATTCCCAATCCGATATGATTATGCGAGACGCATTGCTGAATGAGTATTTTTATCCTCTGACGCAGATTTATCAGATTACCGGAAGCTATCTCATGTATAAAGAGGGTCAGGCTTTTTGCCGGTTTCTTTCAGAAACATTTGGAGACCACAAGATTCGCCTTCTGTTTGAAAATGCCTGGAAATATGCCCGGTTTGACCTTTTGTTGAGTGAAGTCCTCGGGATGCCGGTTCAGGAAATTGACCGGCGGTGGAGGTATTATCTCAAAAAGAAATACTACCCCCTGCTCGCAGAAGCCGAACTACCCGGTACCGCGGCGGCGGTTCTGACACGGGATGGCATTCACACAAAACCGGCATTTTGCCGGATTAACGGGCGGCCGTACGTGGTTTTTTATGCCAACCGCACCGGGTATTCCAACATTTACTGGATGTCCCTGGAGGGTGATAGGGAAAAAAGGCCGGAGCCGGAGCTGCTGGTTGCTGGAGAGCGGACATCCGAGTTTGAATCCTTTCACCTGCTACAAAGCCGGCTGGACGTGAACAAAGGGGGACAACTGGCTTTTGTGTCCAAAAGTCAGGGCAAAGACGCCATCTACATATTTGATCTGAAGACCCGCACCACGCTGCGGAAGCTGCAGTTTCGGGACTTGGTTTACCTTTCTTCGCCCAGCTGGTCACCAGATGGGAAAAAGATCGTCTTTTCGGCCATCGATTTTTCCGGGAAAAATGATCTTTACGTTGTAGAAGTGGAAAGCGGGCGGGTTGACCGGCTAACCAACGATTTTTACGATGACCGGGATCCGGCGTGGTCTCCAGGAGGACAATGGATTGCCTTCAGTTCGGACCGGACCGAGTTTGGGGAGAACGGGGCGTACAACCTTTTTCTTTATGATCTTCGTGACCGCCAGATCTACTACATCACCTATGGCAACCGGCGGGATTATTCGCCGGCATGGTCTCCGGATGGGCGGTATCTGGCATTTTCTTCGGACCGGGACGGGGCGTTTAATCTGTGGTTGATTGAAGCGGGTGAGAAGTGGCGGGGAATCCGCATGCGGCCGCTGGCGGAGTCCTCGCGGAGCGCGCTGGAAGGTGTGGGAAATGTTCCCGTTCGGGAGCCTTTTTTCAGCGTGGTGGAACGTGCGTTTCCGATGGAACAGATCCTGCGTTTTCCTCAGCTCAAGCGCCTTACCTCCTTTGCAACCGGAGCATTTGATCCCGAATGGACAGACAGCGGGGAAATTCTGTTTTCCGCCTTTGAAAATTTTTCCTTTCAGTTGCAGCGTCTGGACCGGATTCCTCAGCGGCTTGCAGGAGCCAAAAACGAGCCGCTGGATCCGGCGCCGGCCAAATTCCGGTTGTGGATTCAACAGGCCGAAAACTATGAAAAGAAGGTGTCTCCGGTGAAATACCGGCGGAAGTACAGTCTGGATCTGGCACAGAGTTATGTCACACAGGATCCAGTTTTTGGTACGTACGGCGGAGCTCAGCTGGCTATCAGCGACATTCTTGGCAATCACCAATACTACTTCCTCATCTATAACGATGCCACCACCAAAGATGAAATCCTCAAAAGTATGAACATCGCGGTTACGCGGCTCGATCTCACCCGGCGGATTAATATGATTTACGGCCTGTATCATTTCGCTGGCCGCTTTTACAATTATTACGACGGTTTCTTCTATGAGCGCCGATATGGCGGTTTTTTTGGATTGAGTTACCCTTTTTCCATCTTCCGGCGGATCGAAGCTTCGGTAAACGTCCGCAGGTCGGAGAAAGAGTGGTTCAGCACCGGCTATTTCCGCCGTGCTTTCTTAATTTCCAATTTTGTCAGTTTCGTTCATGACAATTCCCTGTGGGGGAGCACCGGCCCCGTTGACGGGAGCCGCTATCTGATTACGCTGGGCAACACGGTTGACATCCGGTATTCGAAAGTGAATTTTTCCACTGTAATTGTGGATTACCGCCGCTATTTCCGCCTGGGAAGACGGGTTACCTTTGCAACGCGGGCTATGGGAAGTTTTAATGTGGGCAAAGAAACGGTAAAATTCTTCATGGGCGGAAGCTGGGACCTTCGGGGCTACAAACTCTGGAGCCTCTGGGGCGAGAAAATGGTACTGCTAAGCCAGGAGCTGCGTTTTCCTTTTATTGACCGTCTGGCTATCCGTTTTCCCTTCGGTGCGGTCGGCTTCTCTTCCATTCGTGGAGCCCTATTTTGGGACCAGGGCAATGCCTGGGATGGATCGTTCCGCAGACTCTACGGCAGCTTCGGCCTGGGGATGCGGTTCAATTTTGGGGGGGCGCTGGTATTGCGCCTGGATTACGGGAAAAAATACCACGTTGATTTTGTACCTGGAACCGCAAAGATTCAGGAATTGCGGGTAAACAGGAAACCGTTTTTGCAGTTCTTTTTTGGCTGGGACTTTTAAAAAAAATGCGATTACAGGGATTTGGGCCGTTAGTGAAGGGCAAAGGTCCCGATCCAACAATTGATTGAAAAAGAAGGCTGTGAAAAAGCCGGTGCGGCAAACCGCCACTACTGGCGCACAGTTGCCGAACTCAGTTTCGATGGAAGAAAAAAGTGAACCCGGTGATGCGGAGGAAAGACCTACAGGAGCAAAATCGCCTTCTAAAGCTTGTCAGCGGGCTGTTGATTGGAATATTGTTGTATCAGGGATGTGCCCGCCCTCTGTTGCCGGGGAAAAACGCGGAAAACGGGCCGGTTTTTTTGCCTGCCGATTCGGGAAATAATGCCTGGTTTCCTGAAGTTTCTCTGCAGGTTCCCATGGAGCTGGAAATAGAATACCGTACTTCTTCGGCTCCGGGGGCATTGCTGGCCGCACAAGGAAACTGGCTTTTTGTTCCCACAGAGGATGGGCGGTTGGAATGCTACGACATGCGACAAAAACGCCGTTTGTACCGGAGGAAGTTGCCGAACGGTTCTCCAGGGTATGCCATTCCTGCCGGAAAACTGCTGATTTTGGCACTTCGCTTTGGGCAGGAAAGTATTCTGGCGTGGCGGGAAGGACAGCCGAAAGCGGCATGGAAACTGAATTTCCACGGAGTTACGGCGTTCCCACAGCTTTATGGTTCGCTGCTTTTTGCTGCCTCGCTGCAAAAGGGACTTGGAGCAGTGGACGTGCGGAAAGGAGTCCTGAAATGGACGCGAACGTTCAAAGGACAGGTGTGGCACCCTCCGGCCGCGGTGGATTCGCTTATTGTGGTGGGGACGGACTGCGGAGAAGTGATCGCGCTGGTGGGACAGACCGGAAAGACACTCTGGGAAAAGTCGCGGTTTCCCCCGGTTGTGGCACCTATTGTGACGGATGGCAGCCGGATTGTCATCTGCACCGCTGATTCAGGATTAACAGTTCTGGCACCGGATGGCAGAACATTATGGGGGAAGCATCTTCCATCCGTGGTTTTCCGGGCACCGGTCATCTGGGAAGGGAAAATTGTTCTGGCAGGACAGGATGGAATGGTCCGCGCCCTGGCCGCGGATTCTGGAAAGCAGCTGTGGGTGTATCCGACAGATACAGTGGTGGGAACATCCCTGGCGGCTACAGACAAGTTTTTGCTATTTGGAACTCTGGACCGTCGGCTTGTTATGCTAGACGAGAAGGGGAATTTGCGGTTCGAACTGAAGGTTCACGGGCGGGTGCGGACGGCACCACTCTTCTGGAAGAGCCGTCTGGTGTTTGGATCGGAAGATCGCTCTATTTACATCCTGAAGGGCACGGATTATGATGCGGGGAATGGAGAAAACCGTTGAAGGCTGTCAGAGGGCAACACTGTGCCAGGTTGGAGGTGGAATGCTAAGGCGGATAGGACAGCTTGGGGGGACAAGCGCCATTCTGATTTTGGCCTTCACCAGCATTCTGGGGATGATGTCTGTTTCGGCGCAGGAACGAACCCGGATGGATGATTATCTCATCCAGGAGACGCCTGATTCGGGCCGGATAGGCTGGCTGAAAATTAAGCTGAATCAGCCCGCGGGAGGGGTGTGGATCGATTCGCTGGAAATTTTTCCCTGGCAGCACCAGTTTATCGCCGTGGAAGAGGGAATGCATATAATCCGTGTGGCTGCACCAATTCCCGCTGCCTGGTTTCTCCGCGATCTAGTGGATACCCTGTTTGTTTCCGGCCAGGATACCGTAGATTATGAGGCCCGCTTGCCACACCTTATGATGATCGGCAGTGTTCCTTATGGTGCATGTGTTTTTGTGGAAGGGCGGTACCTCGGGAATACACCGCTGTACATGTTGGCCGATTCACTGACGGGGAGANAGATCCGTTTGTGGAAGAAAGGGTACTGCGATACGACCGTTTCAGTGCCTCAGCGCGGGCCTTATACGCCGATGATCCTCGAGCTGAGGCCGGATAAAACCGCCAGGGAACGGATGGCTCAGCAAAGGGCGGAAAAACGCCGTAACGTTTTGCGTCATCAAAGACTGGCTGGAGGTGCTTTTGTGGTGGCTCTTGCTTCCGGAGTTTCGGCTCTTTTTTGCAAAAAAACGGCTAATCGCTATTACGAACGCTACCGGCGGGCGGGACACCCACAACAGATGAATGAATACTTTAACCGCACCCTGTTTTACGACCGGGCGGCCGCTACGTCCTACCTAATTTTTGAAGCCAGTTTGCTTTTTTCTGCCTATCATTTTTTCCGTATGCTGCTCGAGAAAAATCAATAGGTTGGAATCTCCTTGCTTCATTCAGGGATTTCTTCTAAATTGTAGTGGAATTTGTTTTTGAATGCTTACGGAGCAGGGAAAGCCAGTTTAGCTTTTAGCCGGTCCTGTTTCAAACGGATGCTGTAAAAAAGCCTTGACCTGGAAGAAGTCTTCCAGTGCGAAAATTTGCCGTAAGATGGGAAAAGGGTTGGGTTCTCCCAGACAATGCAAGGGCCGGAAAAGACAGGCGGAATGAATCGTCAGTTTCCTGCATGGGCGGATAATTATGCGGAAGCCGTTGCAATCCAGAACAGCCTGCGGAATCGGGTTATGGTCCAGCCACTGGATTTGGATTCGGTAAGATGGCTGGCAGCAGCCGATGTATCGTTTTCCAAAAAGGATCCGCGCCTGTATGCTGCTGTGTTGCTTTTTTCCCTGCCAGATTTGCAGCTGGTAGAGGTGTGTGACCAGATTGCAGAGGCAACTTTTCCGTACATTCCGGGGCTTTTGTCGTTCCGGGAAGCACCGGCCCTGTTGCCACTATTCGACCGGCTTTCACAAAAACCGGATGTCATTCTGGTAGATGGGCAGGGTATGGCCCATCCGAGGCGGTTTGGCATCGCGTCGCACATTGGGGTCTTGCTCGATATCCCGACGATCGGGTGTGCCAAATCTCGGTTGGTTGGAACATTTAATGCGGTCCCGGCAGTGCGAGGGCAATGGACAGAGCTGGTAGAAGATGGCGAAGTAGTGGGCCGGGTGCTGTGCACGAGAGACGGAGTGAAACCCATTTTTTTATCCGTGGGGCACCGTGTCGATTTGGAAAGTGCCACCGAACTGGTGCTGAAGGTTACACAGAAGTACCGGTTACCGGAACCGATCCGCAGGGCCCATTCTTGGGTCAATGCTATGCGGAAAGGTGAGCAGAAATGCAGATGAACGTTTGGACGAACCAACGGACGGGGTAAATATGGCCAAAAAAGTGGGAATCGCTTGCCATTCCGATTTTTTGAAACATGAACCACCGGGGTATCATCCCGAACGACCTGAACGGCTGAAGCGGATCATGGGTCATTTGAAGGAAAAAGATCTGCTTGCGGAATTGAAGGAATTTGATTTCCAGGCTGCAGATGAATCGTGGATTGCAGAGATTCATACGGAAAATTACATTTCACGTGTGAAGGAAATGTGCCAGCGGGGGTATCCCTATCTGGATTACGGGGACACCTATCTGACTCGGGAGTCATTTGAGGTGGCGAGGCTGGCTGTAGGAGCGGCGCTAAAGGCAGCCGATCTGGTAATGGACGGAGTGCTGAAGAGAGCTTTTTGCTGTTTGCGGCCACCGGGACATCATGCCGAGCCCGACCGCGGAATGGGGTTTTGTCTATTTAATAACGTGGCGGTTCTGGCGCGCTATCTTCAAAAGCGGCATGGCATCCGAAAGGTAGCGATCATTGATTGGGATGTGCACCATGGCAACGGAACGCAGCGCGCCTTCTATACCGATCCGAGCGTGTATTATTTTTCGGTTCATCAATTTCCCCATTATCCCGGAACCGGCGGCGAAGAAGAACGAGGGGAGGGCGAAGGCGAAGGTTACACCCTCAATGTACCGGTAGCGGCAGGTGCTGGGGACAAAGAATATTTCCAGATTTTCGAAGAGAAATTCCTGCCGGCACTGGAAGCATTTAAACCGCAAATCTTGCTCATTTCGGCCGGTTTTGATGCTCACCGTGATGATCCGCTTTCTGGGATCCAGCTGAGTGATGAGGCATACTCCCGTATGACGGATTATCTGAAAGAGGTGTCCAATAAAACGGCAGAGGGGCGCATTTTATCGCTGCTGGAAGGGGGGTACAATCTGGAGGCTTTGCCGCGTTCGGTGGAGCAGCATATCCGGTCTTTACTGGAGGATTGATGCCATGGCCCGGATGATCCGAAACTGGATGTTTGGGGCCATCTGGCTGGGTTTGTGGGTATCGTGTCAGCCAAAACAGGAAGCAAGTTTTATGCAAACAGCGAAGGAAGATCCGTTTGCCAGAGCACGGGAACGAATGGTGGAAGACCAGATCCGTGCCCGAGGAATCCGGGATAAGCGGGTGCTGGAAGCCATGCTCAAAGTACCGAGGCACGAATTTGTGCCGGAATCTTACCGTGATCTGGCATATCAGGATTCGCCGTTGCCCATTGGGCATGGGCAGACCATCTCTCAGCCGTATATTGTTGCTTACATGACGGAGAAATTACAGCTGGATAGCGCCGATACGGTTCTAGAAATCGGCACAGGATCGGGTTATCAGGCGGCCATTTTGGCCGAGCTTGCGTCCCAGGTTTACACCATCGAAATTATACCGGAGCTGGCCCAGAGAGCGGCGCGGACGCTGAAGCGTCTTGGATACCAGAACATAAAAGTCAAAACCGGAGATGGATACGTAGGTTGGCCCGAGTACGCTCCGTTCGATGCGATCATTATTACAGCCGCGCCGCCAGAAATTCCTGAGCCGCTCATTCAGCAACTCAAAGATGGGGGACGCCTCATAGCACCCGTGGGGGAGGATTTTCAGGATCTTGTGCTGGTAACGCGTAGAGGGGACCGTCTGCTGAAGGAACATCTGATCCCTGTTCGTTTTGTGCCCATGACCGGCCGGGCCCAAAAACGTCAGGAGGAATAGAAAGTTGCAACATTGGACCGGGGTTTTCGTAGGTTACAGTGTATTCCGGATAAACAGGAGCGGATCTGAAAGATGGAAAATGGTGATCATGAAATGAAAAGGCTGTACCGGTCGCGTACCCACCGCGTTATCGGGGGGGTATGTGGCGGCCTGGCCGAATATTTTGAAATCGACGTGGCCATCATGAGGGTACTGTTTGTTCTCCTTGCTTTTGCCAAAGGAATAGGATTGCTGGTTTATCTTGTGGCCCTCTTTGTGGTACCCACCGAACCATCCGCTGAGGCTAAGCCCAGGAAAGAACAGGCAGCGGGCACGGATGGCACGCGAATCGTTATGATCATTTTCGGTGCGCTCCTGATTCTGATTGGCTTTTCCTATTTCGTACAAAGCTTTGAATTCTTCCCGGAATTCTGGTTCTACTACATTCCATTTCACATCGGCTGGACACTTTTCTGGCCGTTGCTCCTTATCCTGATCGGTGCATTATACCTGATTCATGTATTTCGATCCCAAGAAACAGAAAGGATGGGTTCCGTGAAAGAAGCAGAGAAAACAACACCTCAAAAAAAATTATATCGTTCACGAACTGACCGGAAGATCGCCGGGGTTTGCGGCGGCCTGGGTGAATATTTTGGCATCGATCCAACCATTGTCCGGGTCCTGTGGGCGGTCTTGACAGTGGTCACCTCTCTTTTTATCGGGATTATTGTCTATATTGTAATGGCCCTGGTAGTTCCGGAGCAAGCACCTGCATCGCCGGAGAAAAAAGAGAACCAGCAAGCGCAGGAGGAACCGCATGAAGGATAAGTATAGCTCTTTAATTCCGGGTATTCTACTTGTTCTGGCCGGAATTCTACTCCTCCTGCATAATCTTCACATTTACCGGCTCTCGTGGAGTACCTTTTATCCGCTGGCACTGCTTTTTCTTGGCCTCTGGTTCTTTGCCAAAGCCGCGCTTGAGAAAAATGCAGGGCTGGTTTTTTCCGGAAGCCTCCTCTTTCTGTTTGGAACGTTTTTCTTTCTCCGGAATGTGCTGGATCTCTGGTGGACCGATGAACTTCTTTTCTGGCCGGTGTTCCTGATCATTCCCGGGCTCTCTTTTCTGATCATGTACTTATTCCGTCCCAGAGAATGGGGGATTCTGGTTACCGCGGTCATTCTCCTGTTTTTGGGTGGAATGGCCCTTGGAAAGAATCTGGGATGGTATTATGAATATCCCATATTCGCATGGGGGCGAAAGTATTGGCCCGTTCTGCTGATCGTTCTGGGAATTTATCTGGTCGTTCAGGGGGCCGTATACTCGACAAAGGAACCGCCGGCTACACCACCTGCCCAAGAAAAAGGAGAAGGGGAGGCCGG
>MTOL01000432.1 GCA_002011685.1 Deferribacteres bacterium JdFR-76 | reverse complement strand
CAGTATCTGATCCACATCCCGATTCAGATCTTTTATTGCATCACTCAGTTTTGTTTTTCCATAAACCACACGCTCCAGGTGCTCCTGAATTTTTGTGGCAATCTGTTCCCATTCCACAACTTTGGGAGTCGGCATGACCCAGTTTAATTGCTGATAAAATGCGCGGATCTGCGGATCATTTTTCAGGACGGGCGATTCCCACGCGGAGAGCACAGAGGGAAGATCCCGGGTTAGCCTGAAAAATTCGATCTGAATTTCCGGGCGGCAGAGAAACTCGACAAGTTTCCAGGCTTCATTTGTCCGTTTTGAGTTTTTGAAAAGAACAAGGCTGGCNCCCCCCGCCACAGAATTTCGGTTTTTTCCCGCTGGCAGTGGCGCTATGTCCCATTTTCCCTTCAGATCAGGAACCCGCCTGTTCATTTCGTTAACGACCCAGGGGCCGGTGATCATCATCGCAAAAAATCCGCTACCAAACCCCTGATAAATATTTGCCACTTCACTCATACGGACTGGGGCCAGTTCTTCCTGAAAGAATTTGAGGTAAAACTCCAGTGCCTCAACCGTGGCCGGATCGTCGAAGGCGCCATAGCGGTTGTTGTCGCGCAGCAGGCGGCCATTGTTTTGCATAATCAGGATGACCGGTACTTGCCAGTCGGTGGGAATCAGGGAAAGAAAGATGCCGTAGTGGGGCTGTGGCACGTCCCCCAGTTCCTTGATTTTCCGTGAAACATCGAGCCACTCTTGCCAGGTGGCGGGAGGAGATGAATATCCCGCCCGCTTGAGGAGATCGCTGCGGTAGAACAGTACCCGGGTATCCACATACCAGGGGATGCCATAGGTTTTGCCGGCCAAAACATTGGTTCTCCAAATTCCCGGAAAGAATTGGGTTGAATCCAACGTCTGGGATCGCGCCAGCAGATCATCAAGGCTGCGGATGGCACCGATGGCCTGAAATTCCGGAATCCACGTGTTTCCCAGCTGACATATATCGGGATTGGATTGACCGGCGAAAGCGGTAAGGAGCTTTTCATGCGCGGCGCTCCATGGAATGGACTGCACATCCACGAGGATATCAGGGTTTTCCTTTTCAAATTGATCCATCAGTTTCTGGACATGCTCTCCCTCAGCTCCCATTGCCCAGAATTCGATGCGCACAATCGGAGCAGGACGTGAAGCGCAGGAAAGGAAAATGAAGGCCGTCAAGACGATGAAAAACCATCTGGAAGCACCCTGAAGCGCCGGACTTCGGATCACAGAAACCTCCCGAAAAGCCGCAGACCAGACGTGAAAATTTTTCATAAGTTAATGAAAAATATTAAGAAAAGCAAGCATCCAGGGCGCAAAATCTGCCTCGGAATTCTGCAGCTTCGCGGCAAGATAACCGCTTTGATCAAATCTGTTGTGTTTTTGATCATGTCGCCAGCACAGCTCGGAATAGAGCGGGTTGTCTTCCAGTGGAAAAATGCCGATTCAGAAAAGTCCAATCACTGAGCGGCGGAATTTGCGAAACTCGGATGATAGACAGAATTGGAGGGATGAAGCATGAGCATCTCGCAGCTTCTAATTTCAACAGCCACCACTATAGGGGAAAAATGGCGTTGCTATGGAAGAGTTTTGAAATTGCCGATTCGGGGGAACCGCAGTTCTACAACACAGAAGGAAGGGAAATTTTCGAAAGTTTGAGGAGATCGATCGGATACTGGTAGAATCACGAGTTTTTTAGAGAACGGGAAAGTTCAAGGGGATGGAAAAATTATGGCAAGTCATGGAGTATGGTCGCGAAGCTCTGCTCAGTTCCATTCAAAGCTATGAATAGAAAGGGAAAGTAGGTGGAGAGGTGTTGGAGAATTATTTTGAATAATTGCTTTGAAAAATTTGATATTATCTGAATAGTGCCTTTGAATTAATCACTGGGATAAAAATGTACGTCAAAGCGGCATTTCTCCGATTCTGTGAGGCAATGGTAAAAAGTCCGATTGGCCATTTCGGCTGGAGTGAGGAACAGATAAGAGGGCTTTATGCACAGTGCATCGTAGATGAGTTGGCCAGTCGGTTTATTCAATATCCATCTCTACGGGTTCACGCAGAAAAGAGATATCCCATAGCCCGTGATATTGGAAAAGCGTTGCCTGTTGATATATATGCGAATTTCGAATTCAAAGACAAACTCATTTCGCTCCTGAGCTACGGCTATAGCGAACGGAATTGGATTGGAGTAAAATATTTCGGCGGAGCAGAGGAAAGAAGGGCAGAAAGAAGGACCATAAATGTGGCCTCGATTGTAAAAGATTTTGGAGACTAATCATACTGACGGGGGCCAAACAAGAAAATGAGAATTGATTTTTGATTGCCATATTCGCGAAACAAGTGCAAGCGTGTTTGGCAATGCGAAATGACAAATACGGGGAAAGAGAATGGCTCAGGATTCTGTTTGACGGGAGAGTAGCAAAAAAACGGGTTAGGATCGATTTCTCGATGGAGCCCGAGAGTTTTCGAAGGAAGATTGGGAAAGTAGAAAATTCTGATTTTCTGGAATTGACATTGTACTCCCAGGCGTTCTTGCCGGTTTGTAAAAGTGCGGAGGGGAAGGTAAAAAATGAAGCCGGAATGATTTATTGCTATCTCTTTCGCGTGGAAGATTTTTGCATAGGTTTTGATGGAAAAAGAGTTCCTACCGCCGATCAAGAGGAGATGTATGACTTATGCCGGGCTCTCGCGCAACGGATGTGGACATGAAAGGTGCATTCCATGTTTCAATGGCTAATGAGGCGTTCGTACTTCCATGAAACAGAGCCCGGATGTGAAAGTATCAGGAGACCTTAATTCTATCCAAAAGCGACAATATCTGGGGGGATTTCCCTCCTCTTTTTCCTTGCAAAATCCAAAAAATTGCTTTAAGATTAGAAAGGTTAAGCCTCAAGAAGTGGGAAGCGATGCCCCTGTAGCTCAGTTGGATAGAGCACCGGTTTCCTAAACCGGGTGTCGCAGGTTCGAGTCCTGCCAGGGGCACCAAGAGTAAATAGGAAGAAGTGGTAACGGGAAAGGGAGAGCAGAGCGGATGCTAAAACCACGGAAAAGGATCAAGCGGCGGGAGATCAAAGAGGACAAATTTTTAACGTTTGTTGCAAGGGCTACTGATTTTTTTACTACCTATTCCCGTCAAATCGCCATGGGGATTTTTGGCGTTCTGGTGGTGGTCGTCATTAGCTACATGGTGGTGAAAAGCAAAAAGGAGGCGGATGTTGCTGCTTCCGGCCGCTTAATCCGCGCAGTGGCCGAGTTCAATAACCAGAATTATGACCGTGCGGTTCCCATTTTGCAGGGGATTGTAGAGCAATTTGATGGCACGCGAAGCGCCGGCATCGCTGCTTACTACCTGGCCGTTTCATACTACAATCAGCATAATATCGAAGAGGCCAAAAAGTATTTTGAGCTATATCTGGATGAGTATGGCGGCGACCCTATGCTGGAAAGTGCCGCCTATGCGGGGCTGGCCAGCTGCTATTCGGAAACGGGTGATAAAAAAACTGCAGCTGAATATTACCTGAAGGCAGCAGAAAAGAGCCCCAGTGCCTCCACAGCTGCTTCCTATCTCTTTTCGGCAGCGCAAAGCTTTCGGGAAACAGGCGAAATCCAAACGGCCCAGGAGATTCTCAACCGGATTCTCCGCGAATATGAAAATACGCCGGTGAAGGCCGATGCCCAGATGGTGCTGGCAGAAATTAGCAATCGAGCATAAGACATTTTGAAACACGCAACAAATACCGGAGTTGGGACGAAAGGCCAGATGTTTTTCTGGCCTTTTTTGCTCAATACGGAGGGAGCGTAGCGCATGGAACCGCTCCGTGTAGCTTTTTTATGGCATCAGCATCAGCCGTATTACAAACATCCCGAAAAAGAATTTTTTATTTTGCCGTGGGTTCGGCTCCACGCCCTTAAGGATTACTATGATCTCGCGGCCCTTCTGGAAGAATTTCCAGACATCCGGCAAAATTTTAACCTGGTTCCCTCTTTATTGCTGCAGATTCAGGATTATCTGAATGGGGCACGCGACTATGTTCAGATTCTCTCCGAAAAACCGGCGGCGGAGCTGACCACCGAGGAAAAGGCGGATATTCTCCACTACTTTTTTCAGGTCAACTGGGACCGGCTGGTAAAACCGTATCCGGACTATGAACGTCTTCTAAAAAAACGCGGATTAAAGTTTGATCCCAAACACCCCGAAGCAGCTCTCCGGAGATTTTCGGTTCAGGATTTTCTTGATCTGCAGGTATGGTACAATCTGTGCTGGATTGGTGAAAGCCACAAAGGGCAGAAACCGTTTTCCAGGCTGTTAAAAAAGGGGAAAAATTTCACAGAAGCGGAAAAGAAGGAGCTGCTAGAATCACAGCGGAGCATTCTGGAGAAAATCATCCCGTTACACAAAAAACTGGCCCAGAACGGACAGATTGAGCTTTCCACCACTCCATTCTATCATCCCATTCTGCCGCTACTGTGCGATACGACCATTGCACGGATGTCCCAGGGCAATATTCAACTGCCAAGGTACCGGTTCCGATATCCAGAAGATGCAGAGGAGCAGATAGTACGGGCCCTGCACTATTTTGAAAAAACTTTTGGTTTTTTGCCGGCAGGGATGTGGCCAGCGGAAGGAAGTGTGAGCGAAGAAGCTATCGAGCTTTTCGCCCGCAAAGGAATTCGCTGGATTGCCACCGATGAGGAGATTTTATTCGCAAGCTGGGGGCTAATGGGAATCCGGGAAAAAATGACTCGGGAGGATCTCTACCGTCCCTATGCATACCGGACGGAATCCGGTGAAGAAATTGTCCTCTTTTTCCGCGACCACGTGCTTTCGGATTTGATCGGCTTTGTGTACCAGAGATGGGACCCGGAGGAAGCGGCGGAAGATTTTGTGAAGCGACTGCGGAGTATCCGGGCCTCCATTGTACAGCGCTACGGAGAAAAACGGCTTCGGCATTCTTTGGTTTCAGTAATTCTGGATGGCGAAAACTGCTGGGAATTTTACGTGCAAAACGGCCGGCCATTTCTGGAAGCTCTCTACCGCAAACTTAGCGGGGCTACAGATTTGGCATGTACCACGTTTTCGGATTTTCTCAAGAATCAATATGAGCCGGAATACCTGACGCGCATTTTTGCCGGCTCATGGATCAACCATAATTTTTCTATCTGGATCGGGCATCCCGAGGACAACCGAGCCTGGGAATATCTTTATGAGACACGGTTGGCCTGGCAAAAGGCAAAGGAGGAGGGGCGGGTTTCGCCGGAGGCGCTGGATGCGGCCTACGAAGAGATTCTGATTGCAGAGGGATCCGACTGGTGCTGGTGGTACGGCGAGGAGCACCCCACGGAAAATGCGGCCGAGTTTGACACGCTTTTTCGATCCCATTTAATCCGAGCCTTCGAACTGATAGAGCAGGAACCGCCCAGAAAGTTCTTTGACCCGATCCGCACAGAGGTACGAAAGCGGGTGGCCATTCAGAAACCAATAGGTTTCATTGATCCAGTCATTGATGGCCGCGAATCCAATTATTTTGAATGGCTGGGGGCCGGCAGTCTGGATGCCCGCCGGGTTGGTACGGCTATGCATGCTGCCAGCCAGGCTGTGGAATCGATTCAGTACGGTTTTAATCTGGAGGAATTCTTTCTGAAAATCGTTTTTTCAAAAGAGATTCGCCAGGCGGTGGATGAGGTAGAGATCGAGCTCCATTTTCTGTCACCAGCTGAGCTGAAAATGCGGCTACCAGTGGCCAAACTCCATCACTGCCAGGTATGCGAGGAAGTGCTCATCTGGAAACGGGGCAAATGGGTGCGAGAATCGGATGGCATTCGTGCGGCCTACGACAGATTTCTGGAATTCTCCATTCCGTTCAAACGATTGCGGGCAAAGGTGGGACAGAAAGTGGAGTTCCTGATCCGGGTCCGCCGGGCCGGAAATGTGATTGAAACCTGGCCACCAGATCTTGCATTCGAATTTGAAGTTCCTGGAGAGGACTTTGAACAGATCGAGTGGAAAGTGTAGAAGCGAGATGTGGTGGTAAAAACGATCAAAAAGTAAGAGAAAACGAAGACTGGAAACGGAGTATCATTGCTTTAGAGTTTTTTATTGCATAAGGGTAGCGATTTTATTATATTGCTTTTTGAAGTGGGTTCAAAAGACCCACTTTTTTGTTGCCTTGAATTGGGACGGGTGATGGATCTCATCGATAAAATAACGGAGATTGTTGAGCGCCAGCTCCATATTTTCGGTGCGGAGCTCATTGAAATAACTTTGAAAGGAAAACCGGGCCGCTACCGGCTTACAGTGATTGCGGATACCATGGACGGAATTACTATTAACCAGTGCACGCAAATCAGCCGGCATCTGCTGGAACTGCCGGAGCTGGAGGAGGTACTGGGAGAAAATTTCGTTCTTGAGGTCTCTTCTCCGGGAGTGGACCGGCCGTTGACAACCGAGAAAGAATTCCGTCTGAAAATCGGGCGGGAGCTGGAAGTTTCTTTTCTGGAAGGTGAAGAGGAAAAAACGGTACGCGGTGAACTTGTGGATGCCAATGCGGATGGAATTTTACTGAATGTTTCGGGCGAAATGATCCGCATAGTTTACGGCCAGCTTAAAAAGGCCGTCCAGGCGTTGCCGTGGTAAGTGTGAAAGCAGGTTGGAGGAAAAAATAAGCCATGAAGATCGAAATTGCCGAGGCCATCTCGCAGCTCACAAAAGAGAAAAATATCGACCGCGAGATGGTGGCTAAGATCATCGAAGAAGTGTTAATCATGATGATCAAAAAGAAGTACGGGACAGCGGATAATTTTGACATCTTTGTCAATCTGGACAAAGGGGAGATCGAAATCTATCAGAACAAAATCATCGTCGAAAAAGTCCAGGACGAAAATCTGGAGATCGACCTGGAAACGGCCCGAAAATACGAACCTGATCTCGAGATCGGTGATGAATTTGTGGAAATCGTCGATCCACGTTCTTTTGGCCGTCGGCTGGTGATTGCAGCCAAACAGAACCTGAATCAGAAGTTGAGGGAGCTGGAGCGCGCCCATATTTATGAGGAATTCAAGAACCGGGTCGGTGAAATTATTATCGGTGATATCCGGCAAATTGGGCGGGACGAGATCTACATGAACATTGAAAAAACAGAGGTCATTCTGCCAAAATCGGAACAGATTCCAACCGAGCGGTACCGGAGAGGAGAAAGCCTCCGGGCCATCATCAAGGAAGTGCGCGAAACGCCAAAAGGCCCGGAGATTATTGTGTCCCGCAGCGACCCGCAGTTCCTTATCCGCTTGCTTGAGCTGGAAGTACCTGAAATTTACGAAGGCGTTATTGAGATTAAAGGGGTTGTGCGGGAGCCCGGCGAACGCGCCAAAATTGCCGTTTACTCAAATGACAAGCGTATCGACCCGGTCGGTGCCTGTGTGGGTATGAAAGGGGTGAGAATTCAGGCGATCGTTCGCGAACTGAACAATGAAAAGATCGATGTTATCAACTGGAGCTCGGATCCGGAGATTTTTATCGCACGTGCCCTCAGTCCTGCGCGCCCGCTTTTTGTTACGGTCGATCAGGAAAGCAAGACGGCCACAGCCATCGTCCCGGATGAACAGGCGTCTATCGCAATTGGCCGTGGTGGGGTAAACCGGAAGCTGGCATCACAATTAACCGGATATGAAATCGAAATTCTGAAAGAATCCGAACACAAGAAGATGGTTACCAGGGCCCGGAAGTCCCTGGAAGAGATAGAACTGGACGGAATAGGTAAATCTGTACTTGAAAAACTTCGCAAAGCTGGAATTGAAACGGTAGAGGATGTTTTGCGGGCAGGAGAGGACAAACTTCTGGAGATTCCTGGAGTTGGTCCGAAAACTGCAGAAAAAATCATTGAAACCATCAAAAACTACGTAGAGCAATAATGGCAGAGATTGAAGAAAAAACGACAGCAGCACGCGTGGGGAAAAAACGGCGCATCTATCAGGTAGCCAAAGAGTTCCACGTCTCGATTGAATCAATTGTGGAATTTCTTCAGGGGCTTGGCTATGAAGTCAAAAACCAGATGAGCCAGGTCTCTGAAGAGATGTACGAAAAGATCGTGGAGCGTTTTGGCCGGCAGAAAGGCGGCGAGGAGATTCTGACTGAGGATGACGAAATCCGCCGCAAAATTCTGGAGCGGGAGCGCAAAGAACAGGAGCGCCTTGAGCTAATCCGCCGCGAGATCGAAGAACTGGCCGAAACCAAACCGCTAAGTTTGGAAGAGGTTCAGCGGAAAACGGAAGAAGAGGCGAAAGAGCGGCGGGAGCGCGAACGCAAAGAAAAAGAACGCCTCGAGAAAGAGCGGCGTGCGGCTGAAAAGGCGCGCAAGGAAGAGGAAGAAAAACTCCGCCGCAAGCGTGAGGAGGAAGAAAAACGCAAGAAAGAGGAAGAGGCAAAACGGCGCCTGACCCGATTGCTGGACATTTCGGCGGGAGTTGAGGAAGAGGTTGAGGTTGAAGTTGAAGCTCCTGAAACGACTGAAGAAACGGCCGAGCCCGTTTCCGCTGAAACACCGGAAGAAGAGGGAAAAGTTGCTGAATTAGAAATGGCGGAGACCGTTTCCGAGCCTGCTGAGCCGCAGGTAGAGGAACATCCGGAAGTTGTGGCCTCTGAAGAACCGGCAGAGGCGGCCATGGTTGCTGAAGAGGAGGAGGCGGAAAAAGAAGCACTTCAGGTGGAAGAAGAACTTCCGCCCGAAACCGAAGCCCTGGTGGAGGAGATCGAAGAAGAGTTGATTGAGGAAGAAGAGGAACTGAAAAAAGGCAAAAAACCGGGCAAGGCCAAAGCGAAGGAAGAGGCAGAGGCGGAAGAAGCTGTTGAAAAAGTAGCAGAAAAGAAAAAGAAGAAAAAGAAGAAAGAGAAAAAGAAAAAGAAGAAGTTTACAGAAGAAGAGGTGGAAGCTGCCATCAAACGCACGATGGCGGCAATGGAGGGACCCGGACGGGCAAAGCGGCGCAAACGTGCCGGGCGTCAGGAGGAGGTGGAGGTCGAGGAAGAATCCAATGTCATCAAGGTTACCGAGTTTATCTCGGTGGCTGAGCTGGCCCGGCTCATGGGGGTTGAGCCCAATCAAGTTATCAAGAAGTGCCTCGAGCTGGGTATGCTGGTTTCCATCAACCAGCGCCTGGATATGGATACCATCATTATGGTGGCGGACGAGTTTGGCTTTGAGGTTGAACAGGAGGAAATGTACGGACAGGAAATCATCGAGGAGCTGGACCAGGAAGAGGAAGATGAAGGCCAGTTGGTTGAGCGTCCGCCCATTGTAACGGTTATGGGTCATGTTGACCATGGAAAAACATCGTTGCTTGATTACATCCGCAAAACCAATGTGGTCGCTGGTGAAGTGGGAGGGATTACCCAGCACATCGGCGCTTATGTGGTAAATGTTGATAGCAAGAAGATCACATTTCTGGATACGCCCGGTCACGAAGCTTTTACGGCCATGCGAGCCCGTGGGGCTCAGGTAACCGACATTGTTGTTCTGGTTGTGGCAGCGGATGACCGGGTCATGCCGCAGACTATCGAAGCAATTAACCATGCCCGTGCTGCAAACGTGCCAATAATTGTGGCCATCAATAAAATCGACAAACCAAACGCCAATCCGGATCTCATCCGGCAGCAACTTGCCGATCAGGGGGTTTTGGTGGAGGAGTGGGGTGGCAAGTATCCCTGTGTGGAAATTTCCGCCAAAACGGGCCAAAATGTGGAGCAGCTGCTGGAGCTAATTCTTCTTCAGGCTGAAATTATGGAGCTAAAGGCCAATCCAAACCGTCTGGCCAAAGGGGTCATTATCGAGTCCCAGCTGGACAAGGGCCGCGGTCCTGTGGCCACCGTGCTGGTGCAGACGGGCACACTTCGGATTGGCGATCCTGTGATTGCTGGTACGGTGTTTGGAAAAGTACGTGCGATGTTTGATGAGCGCGGCAAGCCGGTAGAGGAAGCGCCTCCCAGCACACCTGTTCAGGTGCTGGGATTTGACGAGGTGCCACAGAGCGGTGATATTCTCTATGCCGTAAAATCCGAACGGATCGCACGCGAAATCAGCAACAAACGGAAACAGATCAAGCGCGAACAGGAATTTCGGAAGGCCGGGCACATCTCCCTGGATGAGTTCTCCCGTATGATGCGCGAAAAGAGCGTAAAAGAGCTGAAGCTGATTGTGAAGGGAGATGTGGTGGGTTCAGTTGAGGCGCTCAGTGATGCACTGATGAAGCTCAGCAATGAAGATGTGTCGGTGAATGTTATTCACAAGGGGGTGGGCGCCATAACCGAAACCGACGTTTTGCTGGCCTCTGCGTCCGATGCGGTAATCATCGGTTTTCAAGTTCGGCCCAATTCCAAAGCCTGGGAAGTTGCCAACCGCGAAAAGGTGGATATCCGAACCTATTCTATTATCTACGATGCGATTGAGGATGTAAAGAAAGCCCTTGAGGGATTGCTGGAACCCGAAGAAAAAGAAGAAATTCTCGGAATCGCGGAAGTTCGAGAAGTCTTCCGTATACCCAGAGTTGGGAATGTGGCCGGCTGTTACGTGCAGTCCGGGCGAATTTCCCGCAGCGACCGAATCCGTGTCGTGCGTGATGGAGTAATGGTTTATGAGGGCAATGTGGCCTCGCTCAAGCGCTTTAAAGATGATGTGCGTGAGGTACAGGCTGGCTACGAATGTGGCGTCGGAATTGAAGGTTTCAACGACATCAAAGTTGGAGATGTTCTCGAGGCCTTCCAGATCGTAAAGGTAAAACGGAAACTGGAAAGCTGATCTTGGGCTGTGGGATATGGTTGGCTATTTTCAGTTTGAGCTTTATATCCCGGGTTCCGGTTCATTGAAAGAGAAGCGCTTTGTAATTCAGAGTTTGAAAGACCGGATCCGGAATAAATTCAATGTTTCGATTGCTGAGATTGATGGGAACGATACATGGCAGCGGTCGCTGCTCGGAATCGCCATGGTATCCAACGATAGCCAGTTCATTGAAAAGAGTTATCAGAAGATCCTGATGATTCTGGATGGGGATGAGCGGATCGAGGTTATTGACCGGTCGATTGAGTATTTTTGATTGGATGGACGATGTCAATACGTGCTTTGAAAGTGGCGGATCTCCTGAAGCGGGAGATCAGTTTGATTTTGCAGCGGGAGCTGAAAGATCCACGGGTGGGGTTTATCACCCTTACGCGGGTACTGATGAGCGCCGATCTGAAGCAGGCAAAGGTCTATTTTACCATGCTTCCATCATCGCGGGATCCACAGGAGGTGCTGGCAGGACTGAATAGTGCCAAAAGCTTTATCCGGGCGGAATTAAAACACCGGGTTCATTTGAAATACATTCCCTATTTGAGCTTTTACTTCGATGATACGCTGGAATATGTTCAGCATATTGAAGATCTGATTGCGAAGACCAAAGAGGGGAAACGGTAAGGCTCATTGAAAAGGGATCTACAGCAGCTTCAGGAAGGATTGATTCTGAATGTGAACAAGCCGGTAGGGATTACGTCATTTGATGTGATTCGCAAGCTGAGGCGATCTTTGAAAATACGGAAGATGGG
>MTOL01000270.1 GCA_002011685.1 Deferribacteres bacterium JdFR-76 | reverse complement strand
GGTGGGGGAAAGGCACAGGCCGGCGAAGAACGATCCGCACCGGCTCTTTGTTGTTTCCGCCGCGCAGATCGATCGCGGAAAACCGGCTGCCATCCAGCCTGTTGTACCAGCCAAAGGCTTCTGGTGGGTCGAAGGTGATGTTGCCGTTGGCATCTGTGTCTTCAAAAGCAATCACGGAGTAAACACCCGGGGGAAGCCCGCGGAATGAAAAGTCGCCGGGCTTTTGAATCTGTAAAGTACGAAAAGGCTGCTTGCCTCCCAAAAGATCGCTCTTTGTGAGCAGGGAAACTTTGCCAGATGCGGAGACGTCCAAGCGGAAAAGATGGATTACAATAGACTTCCGGATCGGAACTGTACTGACGATTTTTCCGGACAAAATGCGGTTTTCCTTTGTCGCATGAATGGGATAAGGGGCGAAAAAGATCAAGGCCAGGGCGGCAGAAAGGATGCGATTCGTCACGGTTCAGCTCCCGTTTGAACGTTAATCCAAAATGGACCGTCTGGTATCCCATTTTTGTGGGCAGACGGCCTTCTTTTGTTGAATTCCGGTGATATGAATAAATTCGAAATTGGCGGGCCAAATTGCAAGGTGTTTTTGATGAGCAGGTGCACACAGGAACGGAAAAAGTCCGGCTGACAATTGAAAATGCAGTTTTTTCCATAAGGACGAAATTACCTAAGAAATACGCGGCAGATGTATAAAGGAAGCCCTCCGTGTCACAGTGCTTCCGTGCCGACATTTTTGAGTAAAGGGATTTGGTAAAGTACTGGAGAATTCTTTGCACCATTGCATAGGTTCGCAGTTTCCTGTTGCATTTTTCTCTTTGGCGTGCAATAATTTAAATCAGAAAAGCCTCGAGTTGAATGGGAAGGAGTGCAACATGGCGGAAAAGTCTGTTTTTATTCACCCGCAAGCAATCGTGGAGACGGATAAAATCGGTCCGGGGACGCGGATCTGGGCATTTGCCCATATTCTTGCCGGGGCAGAGATTGGCAGGGACTGCAACATTTGCGATCATACCTTCATCGAAGGCCGGGTGAAAATTGGCAACCGCGTCAAAATTAAAAACGGGGTGGCCATTTGGGACCGGGTTACCATCGAGGATGATGTGTTTCTTGGACCCTATTGTGTTCTCACCAATGATCTGAATCCGCGGGCGGCTATCCAAAAGACGGCCGATGAACTGGTGCCGACCCTCATTCGGCGGGGTGCCACCATCGGGGCCAACGCCACCGTCGTTTGCGGGATCACTATTGGGGAATATGCCTTCATTGCAGCGGGTGCTGTGGTCACCAGGGATGTTCCACCCTATGCCCTGATGATGGGAGTACCGGCCCGGCAGGTGGGATACATGTGCCGCTGCGGCGAACGCTTTGAAATTGGCAAACCGTGTCCGGGGTGCGGCAGGGAATACGGGATAAAGGATGGCAGGTGTTATCTCCGACGGGGCATTGAAGGGGATGAGGTGTAAACCGGAAAGGGAGGGAGGATGAAGACGCTGAAGGGTATCGCGTTTATTGGCTTAGTAGCGGCGCTGTATGTGGCATTGACTGTACCTCTCGGGTCACTGGGATACAGTTACATTCAGGTACGGGTTTCCGAGGCGCTAACGGTTTTGCCGTACCTGACGCCTCTGGCGATTCCCGCACTTTTTATCGGTGCCATGCTGGCCAACATTTTCGGCGGTTTTGGGCCCTGGGATATTTTTGGGGGCAGCACGCTTACCCTTGTGGCAGCCTTTTTAACTTACTGGCTCCGCAAGACGGGAAAGCCCTGGCTGGCTCCGCTTCCGCCCGTTTTAATCAACGCTTTTGGGGTGAGCGCCTACCTGCAATTTCTGGTGGAGGGATTTTCACCCGGCCTGAAGACGTACTTTTTCTTTGTGTTAACGGTCGGAATCGGAGAGTTGATCGCCTGTTACGGACTGGGGTACCCGCTGCTGCGGTTGTTTATGCGTTCGCGCTGGCTGGATCGCTATTTTCAAGACTGAGTTCATCCTGAGAAAAGCCTCTGAAACCAAGAACTCGCCGGGGTGGCCGATTAAAATGGGCCGGGGCAACCGTCAATCGGCTTCATTGCAGCGGGTATTTGTCGGCAGCTGAGCCGGTCCAAAATCTTCAATTTACCCCGATATGAATGGGTGCATCCGTTATGGCTGCGTGTTCGGTTCAAAAAAGGTAAGGTGGGAAAGGAACGAATGATGGGCAAAGGATACCGCATTCTGGTGATCAATCCCGGATCAACTTCCACAAAGGTAGCGCTGTTTGAAAATGAAAACCAGGTGGCCCAGCAGGTGCTGCGTCACCCGGATGAAGAGCTGCGGAAATGTGAAACCCTTCTGGATCAGCTTCCTCTTCGAAAAAAGGCGGTGGAGAAATTTCTGGAGCAGCGGAAGGTTTCCATTCGGGAGCTGGATGCTGTTGTGGGTCGCGGGGGACTGCTGCGGCCGCTTCCCGGGGGAACCTACCGCGTGAACGAAAGAATGCTGAAGGATGCCTGGGAAGGAAAACAGGGACAGCATCCTTCCAATCTGGGTTGTATTCTGGCGCATGAAATTGCCTCTCAGGCCGGGATTCCTGCCTTTATTGTGGATCCGGTTTCGGTGGATGAGTTTGAACCACTGGCTCGCTACTCCGGACACCCGCTGCTGGAACGTAGGTGCCTGTCCCATGCTTTGAATCTGCACGCGGTGGCCCGGTCGGTGGCAGAAGAACTCGGCGTTCCTTATGAAAATTCCCGATTTGTGGTGGCCCATCTGGGTGGGGGAATTTCCGTGGCCGCCATGAAGGGTGGCCGGATTGTGGATGTTAACGATGCTTCCAGCGCCGGCCCTTTTTCTCCCGAGCGTACGGGCACGCTTCCTCTGCAGGGATTTATCGATTTGTGCTTTTCTGGCCAATATACCCGCGATCAAATCCGGAGAATGGTTATGGGAGAAGGGGGCATGAAAGCTTATCTGGGCACATCCAATGCAGAAGAAGTGGAACGGCGCATTCAGGCAGGAGATGAAAAAGCCCGCCAGGTGGTGGAAGCGATGGCTTATCAGATTGCCAAGGAAATCGGTGCCATGGCTGCTGTTCTATACGGTAAACTCCATGCGGTGATTCTTACCGGCGGCCTCGCCCGGTACAATCGGCTGGTTGAATGGGTTCAGGAACGGGTTGCCTTTCTGGCTCCTNTAAAGGTAATTCCAGGGGAATTTGAAATGGAGGCCATGGCCAAAGGTGCCCTGCGGGTTCTGAGGGGGGAAGAAAAAGAGAAGGTATATTGACGCAGTTCGAATGCATCCCAGGAAAGAACGGTTTTTTGAACCGAAAAACAGGGAGCGGAAAACCCCTTCCGATCCGGAAATACCGGAGGGGGACAGTAGCAGCAACCCATAAAGAATATAAGAGATTGTTTCAGGCGAAATGTAATCGAAAAATCCGGCAAATTTCTTTCAAAATTTCGATTCATTCAGGAAATTCCTTGTAAAACTGGATTTCATTTGCTATTTTAGCAAAAAATTGCGAGGGGTGTGATGAAAGACAATCTAAAGGAACTGAAAGAACGCATAAAGGAAAAAATTCCTTATTTGACCAACTCCCAGAAGACCATCGCCAATTACATTGTGGAAAATCCCCGGCGCTTTGCGGTAAGTTCCATCCGGGAACTGGAGGAGGAACTGGGGATCAGCAAATCTACAATCGTCCGTTTGGCTCAGGCTCTGGGATACGAGGGATTTTATGAACTGCGCAACGTTTTTCTGAAAAGTATTCGCCACGAATTGGACCCGATCTACCGCTACAAGTCGTTTCTGACGGAGCAGTTCGATGAGTCGGATATTCTGGTACAAATTTCCGATGAATCTGTGCGGAACATCAATACCACCCTGAATTTGCTGGACCGGGAACAGTTCCAGCGGGCCATTACCATTCTCGAAAAGTCGCAGCATGTTTTTACCATGGGACTGGGGGTTTCTGCCTATCTTGCGGAACTGGCGGCCTATTTGCTGAACCGGGTTTCCATTAAGGCCACGCCGATGATTTACGGCGGGCTTACCTTTGCAGAACAGATTATCAATCTATCGGGGAAAGATGCGGTTCTGGCGTTTTCTTTTCCACCCTATTCCGAAGAAACCATCCATGCTGCTGAATATGCCGCCGAAAAAAAGATTCCGGTTATTGGCATTACAGACAAAGTGACAAATCCGCTGGTGCGCTCCAGCGAGGCATTCCTGCAGGTCTCGGTGGAAACGTCGGCCGTTTCCAATTCCATTGTGTCGGTCATTGTGTTGCTGTATGCCATGATTACCGCAATTGGCCGCGATCTAAAAGACCGCGCCCTGGAAACGATCCGCTCCATTGAACACGTTCGCAAAGAGCATTCCGGGAGGAAGAGCTAACCGCCTCCCGGAAAAATTTTTTTGCTTGACATTGAAAAATTATTTGCAAAGGAGGCAGAGTTGGAAATCATACGACCGGAACAGCGTGCAGATGTGGACGAGGATGAAGTAATTGGCCAGTTTGTCGAGCTGGTGAAGATTCAGGCTGTTTCCCGCCGCGAACGGCCTATTGTGGATTTCATCAAACGGTTTCTTCATGAGCACGGTTTTGGCTATTACGAAGATCATGCCCACCATCATTTTCAGGGGAATGCCGGAAACCTGATCTGCAAGGTGCGCGGCAATGCCAGTACGTCGTTCCGGCTCCTCCTTGCTGCCCATGTGGATACCGTGTCGCCAAGCTGCCAGCAGCCCGTGATCGAGAAGGGCAAAATCCGAAGCTCCGACGACCGGATTCTGGGGGCAGATGACCGCGCGGGAGTCCTTGTACTTCTGCAGATCCTGAAGCGGATTGCCGAAAACCAGCTGCGCCACCCGGATCTTGAAATTGTTTTTCTGGTGGCAGAAGAGGTTGGACTTCTGGGATCAAAATATTTGGACTACGGCAAAATTTCTGCCGACTTTGGCGTCAATTTTGATTCTTCCGGTCCGGTTGGCCGCGTCATTTTACAGGCACCGGCTGCGCTGAATTTTCAGCTGGCTTTTATCGGACGCGAAGCCCACTCCGCCGTCAATCCCGAAGAGGGGATTCATGCCATCAAGATGGCGGCCGAAGCGATTCACCGGCTGGATATTCCTCCGAAAGAGGACAATACGGTGTTCAATATTGGCACGATCCACGGAGGTGTGGGAAACAATGTTGTTCCGAACCGCGTGGATCTTACTGGAGAGGTACGGGCCTTTGAGGATGAACGGATTCTCCGCTGTCTGCAGCGACTGGAAGAGGTAGCCAACCGGGTTGCACGGGATTTTGGGGGGCGCTACGAAATGGATTCCCACTACCGTTACCACGGTTTTTCTCTGGATGGAGAGCTGCCCATTGTACGGCTTGTCCGTTCTGCCTACGAGCGGGCAGCTGTGCCATTTATTCCCGCTCAACATGTAGCCGGTAGCGATGCCAACCGGTTTAACCATCGGGGCATCCCTTGTGTAAACATTGGTCTGGGCTACGTGAACAATCATTCATCCCGCGAGGTAATAGCGGTGGAAGATCTGTTGCGGGATGTGCGCATCGGCCTTTCCATTGTCGAGGTGGCTGCCACATTTCAGGATGAGGCAATGAAATCTGCAAGTGCAGCAGATCCGGAGGCTCCACCTCGGCCTGGGCCGTAATGCAGAGGCCTTCTCCCGAACAATAGCCGGTAGAAGCAGAGGGTTTGGAGGAAGATTCATGGAAACCTTTTTTTCTCCGCAGGCACCGAGTCCGGGCGGCCCTTATTCTCATGCGGTCCGGGCGGGCGGCTTTCTCTTCCTTTCCGGACAGCTTCCCATCAATCCGGACACGGGACAGATCGAAACGGACGACATTCGCGCTCAGACGGAACAGGTAATTGCCAATATCCGAAATGTGCTAAAAGCAGCGGGTGCAGATTTGCGTGACGTTGTCCGCGTGGGGGTTTATCTGGTGGACAAAAAAGGTGATTTTTCCGCCATGAACGAAATCTACGGGCGCTACTTCTCTCACAAACCCGCCCGCACAACTCTGGAAGTGGGGTACATCAAACAGCTTGGCCATTCGGCCCGCATTGAGATGGATGTGGTGGCCTACCTGGGGCAGTAGCTTTCCCGGCAAACCGTAGGAAAAAAGTATGGGGTCCCCTCTGACGCTGCGAATTCCCGGTATTCTAAGCAGTTGAGATACCGGAGTTTCGGCTTGATTCTTGCCGGCCAAATTGATATATTGCAATCGATTTATTCAAAGGATTGGGAAACGATGGCGGTCGATGTTATCCGGCTGAATAATATGGTGTTTTATGCTTTCCATGGTTGCACGGGGGGGGAGCGCGAGCTGGGCCAGCGGTTTGAAGTGGATGCGGAACTGTTTCTGGACCTCCGGAATGCCGGCCGCCGCGATGACCTGAAGGCCACAGTGGATTATTCCCGGGTGTACGAATCCGTGGAAGAAGTGGTGGTGGAGAAAAAATTCCATTTGCTGGAAGCACTTGCTCAGGAGATTGCTGATACCCTGCTGGAAAGGTTTCCGGTGGAAGAAGTGGTGATCCGGGTGCGTAAGCCAGGTGCACCTGTGCAGGGGATACTGGATAGTGTGGAAGTGGAAATTGTGAGGCCGTAAGTGAAAGCGATTGCTTATCTCGGGCTGGGATCGAACTGCGACAACCGTCTCTGGTACCTGCTGGAAACGCTGCGGATTCTGGAGGAAATCCCTTCCATTGGCATCCTGAGCGTGTCCTCCGTTTACGAAACCGAACCGTACGGCCTGAAAAATCAACGGGATTTTTTGAATGCCGTGGTGAAAATAGAGACCCGTTTTCCTCCCGGAAAGCTGCTGCAATGTGTCAAATTTGTGGAGCGCCGGGTGGGCCGGGTAAACCGCGGCCGGTGGGCGCCGCGTGAAATTGACATTGACATTCTTCTTTACGGTGATCTTCAGCTGGACACACCCTGGTTAAGGATTCCTCATCCAGAGCTGCATTTGCGACGTTTTGTGCTGGTACCGCTGGCCGAAATTGCCGGCGATACGTTTGTCTCCCGATATGGAGCCACAGTGTCGGATTTGCTGGCCCGCTGCCGCGATTCCGGGGCCGTTTCCCTCTATCTGGACGCTGCCAGCGTACAGGCCAGACTTTCCGTCACGCCAGCGGAGGTAGCCCTGTGAAAAACCTTCATTACATCGCGATCGAAGGTGTCATCGGGGTGGGAAAAACCAGCCTGTGTCAGCTTCTGGCAAAGCGGCTGAATGCCCAGATGGTGCTGGAAAAACACGAAGAAAATCCATTTCTGGAAGATTTCTACGAAGACCCGCGCCGCTATGCTTTTCAAACCCAGATGTTCTTTTTACTGAGCCGCTATCGCCAGCAACAGGACCTTAAGCAGCAGGACCTTTTTCATTCCGTTATTGTTTCTGACTACATTTTTGCCAAAGACCGGATCTTTGCTTCCATTACGCTGGATGAGCGGGAATATATGCTTTATGACCGGGTAGCCTCTTTGCTAGAAAGGGATATTCCCAAGCCGGATCTGGTGATCTATTTGCAGTCCAGTACGCCACGGCTAATGGCCAACATCCGCAAGCGAGGCCGCTCGTATGAAAAGAACATTTCCGAAGAATATATCCGTTCCCTTGTCGAAGCGTATAACCATTTCTTTTTTAATTACAACGAAACACCTCTTCTGGTGGTGGATACTACCCAGATCGATTTTGTCAACAACGAGCAGGATCTGAACGATCTGATCGAACAGATTTCCCGTCCGCTGGGCGGAACAAAATACTACATTCCACGAATGGAAAGACGGTAAAAAAATGGGTCTATTTCGCCTTCTTTTATTCGGTTTTTTGATCTATTTTGGTTATAAACTGATCAAAGAAGCGATTCAGGGTTACCGTGAGGAGCCCAAAATACAGGTGAAAGGAAAGCCGAAAAAGAAGCCGTTGGATCTGGACGATTCTCAGATTGAGGATGCCGATTACGAAGAGGTCAAGGACTCGTAGGACGTGTGGCGGATTGGATAGGAATTCTCTGTGATGCATAAAGATTTTCCCTCTGCTACCAGCAACGTTGAGCTTCACAACCTCAGCCGGGAAGAGCTCATCGCTAAAATCCGCGCCTACCAGCGGCAGATTGAGCTTTTTCGCGAGGAACAGCGCCGTTTGAACACCCTCTTCGCCATTACCCGCAGCCTTTCTCAGGAGTTAGATCTGGATAATCTTCTTCACCTTCTGATGGATGAAGTGAAGGAAACCCTGCAGGCGGACCGCTGTACGGTTTTCCTCATCGATGAGGAGCGGGGGGAGCTCTGGTCCCGGGTTGGACATGGCCTGGAAAACTTCGAGATCCGCTTTCCGAAATCCAAAGGGATTGCGGGCTATGTTGCCACCACGGGAGAGGTACTGAAGATCGATGACTGCTACAGCGATCCGCGGTTCAATCCTGAAATTGACCGGAAGACCGGGTACCGGACACGGAATCTTCTAACGGTTCCGATGCGCAACAAGATGCGGGAAATCATCGGGGTTTTTCAGGTTCTAAACAAAAAAACCGGGCCATTCACCGATGCTGACGTCCGCCTGCTGGAGGCCATTGCGCCTATTGCGGCGGTGCAAATCGAGAATGCCCAGCTTTACGAAGAGCTGCGGCGCACCTTCGACAGCCTGATTTCCACGCTGGCTCACATTGTGGACGCACGGGATCCGCAAACGGCCGGCCATTCGCACCGCATTATGCTCTATGCCGACGAAATTGCCCGGATTGCCGGCTGGTCCAAACGGGACCGGGAGGTGCTCCGGATATCGGCCCTACTGCATGATCTTGGGAAAATCGGCATCCGGGAACATGTGCTCACCAAAAGCGAACCGCTCACCGAAGAAGAATATGAGCACGTCCGCCAGCATGTGGAGTTAACCAAATCCATTTTGCAGAAAATTCACTTTTCCAGGCGGTTTAAAGATATTCCGCTGATTGCAGCGTCCCATCATGAGCGGCTGGATGGGAGCGGGTATCCCGACGGGCTGGTTGGGGAAGAAATTCCCGCAGGCGGACGGATTCTGGCTATTGCCGATATGTTTGATGCCATGACCTCACGGCGGCATTACCGGGATCGGCTGAATTTCGTTCAGGTAGTCAGAACGCTAAAGGAGGCCATTGGCCGGCATCTGGACCCGTACTATGTGAATTGTTTCTTTCAGATCTCTCTGGGGCGGTTGCTGGAAATTATGGAATTTGAAGAGGACGAGTGGGTGCGTCCTGCGGATCTGAAATGGCTGAAAAATTTCACGCTGGGCGAGCTGGCCAGGCTGTTTGAGAAAGAAGCGGACTGGCCTGAATGGGCTCTGATGTTCCTGCGCTACTATGAAACTGCCGGTTCGCAGAACCAAAATCGGGAGGAATGAAGGATGCGCGAAGTGATTTCTACCACCCGGGCTCCTGCGGCGATCGGTCCGTACAGTCAGGCCATTCGCTGTGCCGGTACCCTGATTTTCACGGCCGGGCAGATTGGGATTGTGCCAGAAACCGGAGAATTTGCGGGTGATACGGTTGAAGAACAGGCACGGCAAGCGCTAAAGAATCTCCGGGAGGTCCTGCGTGCGGCCGGAGCAGACCTGACGAACGTGGTGAAAACCACGGTCTTTCTGGCGAACATAGATGACTTTGCCAGGGTAAACGAGATTTACCGGGAATTTTTCCCGGAAGACCCACCGGCCAGATCTGCCATTGGGGGGCTTCAGCTGCCCAAAGGAGCAAAAGTGGAAATTGAATGTGTTGCAGTGGTTTAAAACAACAGGAATAGAATGGGACAATCGCCATTGCGGTTCCGCTTCCTTTATGCCATTTTAAATCCGGCATCCGGGAGGGGAAAAGGCAGAAAAATCGGAGAAAAGGTGCGCCAGTTGCTTGAGCGGCCGGGCGTACAGCTGCAATGGAAGGAAACAGAATATCCGGGGCATGCTACGGAACTGGCCCGTCAGGCACCGGAAGAATGCGAATGCATTGTGGCTGTGGGCGGAGACGGGACGGTCAACGAAGTGGTGAACGGTCTGGTGGGTAGCGGCAAAGTGCTGGGCGTCATCCCCATCGGGTCCGGGAATGATTTTGCCCGGGCTCTGCGGCTCCCCTCCAATTACCGGAAAGCGATTGATGTGCTATGGGAAGGGCAGGTCAAAACCATCGATCTGGGCTGGGTTAACGGGCGGTACTATCCCAACGCCCTGGGG
The DNA here is from genome assembly GCA_002011685.1 of Deferribacteres bacterium JdFR-76. Taxonomy (GTDB): domain Bacteria; phylum Zhuqueibacterota; class JdFR-76; order JdFR-76; family JdFR-76; genus JdFR-76. Next base: position 1,461 of record MTOL01000270.1, on the reverse strand, counting down.
CTTGGGTTCGATGCCCAGGTGGTTCATGAAAGCAACCGGATCCGCCGTCTTCGCGGAATGCTCATCTACCTGTATGGGGTGATCAAGACCGTGTTCAAATTCCGGCCATTCCGGATCCGGATTAAACTGGACGGGAAAGAGCTGGAGAAAAGAGAGATCCTCATGATGACGGTGGCCAATGGGATCTCTGTCGGCGGCGGGTTTTTGCTCACACCGCAGGCGCGCAACGACGACGGCCTTTTTGATGTGTGCATCATCCACAAAATGCCCAAGCCACTGATTTTTTGGCATTTGCCAAAAGTTTTCTGGGGCGGTCATGTGAATTTGCCCTACACATCCATGTTTCGGGCCAAGCATGTGGTTGTGAATGCAGAAACGCCGCTGGGTGCCCATGTGGATGGGGAACTGCTGGGAATTGACGACCATTTTTACGAGGCAAAAATTATCCCGTCGGCCCTGAAGGTGGTGTGGAATGCCCGGTCTGAAAGCTAAGGTTTTCTGGCTGGTGGCGTTTCTTTTAATGGTTTTTGCCGGTTCGGAGCCGCTTTTTGCCTGCTACCCTCCTGCCGCTCAGGATACCACCGCTGAAGCGGATTCCTCCCGTTTGCCCGATCCCACAGGCGCGATGATCCGGTCCATTCTTTTTCCCGGCTGGGGACAGTGGTACAACGGCAAACGGTGGAAGGCGGCCCTTGTTTTCGTAGTTGAAGCTGGCATTGTTGCCAATGCCCTGTACTGGGACAGGAAAATGAAAGAAGCCACCACTTCGCGGGAAAGAGCCTGGGCTCAGGAGAACCGGAATGTTTCCTTCTGGTATCTTGGCCTGGCGATCCTTATCAGTATGGGGGATGCCTACATCGATGCCCATCTGGCCGGGTTCGATGTGTCGCCGGATCTTTCCGGTTTGCCCGGGACCGTTTTTTCTGCTGGAGTACGTGCGCGTTTTTGAGGTACGGATCTTTCCGGCCGAGTGCGCTTATCTGCCACGGGCAGCTATCCTGCAGGGAGAGCACCCGATGGAAACGTTCACCGGGGTGGCTGGCCGTGGGAATTTCCGGCAAAAAAGAAGACGTGGAAGGCAGGAGGAAAAGGGTGTTTTTTAGCAGGGCAGGGTGCGAAGAACGGCGTTTCCCGCGATCATGGAAGCGCCTTAGCCGGCGTGTGGCAGCTACGACGGTGGCTTTCTTTCTGTTTCAGGGAATTATTGCAGAAAATAATTTTGCCAAAGATCGAAATGGATGTTTAATTTATAAATCTGCTGAGCGTCAGAAGGGCACGCTGGCCGCCTCCCAGGACCGGATGTGGGCGGTGGACAAATATCGCCATTTTGTAGCCAGTGCCCTGGTTTTCGGGCTGGTTTTTGACCTGCTGAGGGTGGAGGGCCAGTGGAACCAGCGCAGGGCGTTGGCCGCCGGTGTTTCGCTTTCCCTCGGTCTGGGTGTGGCCAAAGAGCTTTGGGAC
>MTOL01000269.1 GCA_002011685.1 Deferribacteres bacterium JdFR-76 | reverse complement strand
GGTGTTCCGGGTGCGGCTGGAGGAGGATAGGGACGAACCGCCAGAAAAAATGGGGCTTTCTGGAGAGGGGCATGTGGTGTTCCCGGAAGGGATCACCCTGGAATGGCTGCAGCATCATCTGGGTTCTACCTGGGATCTGCACCTCCGCACGGTTGATTCTCCCGCCAAACGCCAGCTGATTGAAGAGGAAGTGAAAAAAGGAAAGGTCGTTCCTCTGGGATATCTTGACGGCAAAAAATTTACATTCTATGAGGAAAAGCAGCCGCCGCCAGCAGAGAGCCAGTGGCTGGTTCTGTCCGAGCGAAAACAAGAGGAAAGTAAGAATAAACGCAGAAAAGAAAAAAAGAAAGCCAGCCTCAAGGGAGGCCGGCATTGAGTGCCGAGGGTGGGACTCGAACCCACACGGGCATAAAGCCCACTGGATTTTGAGTCCAGCGCGTCTACCAGTTTCACCACCTCGGCATTGCGCAATAAATTTATGCCATAATTTACCGCAAGTCAAGGGAAAATACCGGACCAGACGGAGGGAAAGTAGAAACGATGAAACCGAAATCTGATGGACAGTTTACTTATAAAGATGCAGGCGTGGATATTGAAGCCGGTGAGAGGGCCGTTCAACGGATCAAGAAGCTGGTCGAAACCACGTTTACCCGGAACGTGTTGCAGCACATCGGCCATTTTGGCGCATTTTTCGAGCTTCCAGCTGTGAGCTATCGCCAGCCCGTTCTGGTTTCCAGTATCGATGGGGTGGGAACCAAATTGAAGGTTGCGGTTATGATGAATCGGCACGACACGGTAGGAGAAGATCTGGTCAATCACTGTGTGAATGACATACTAACTTCGGGTGCGAAACCTCTCTTTTTTCTGGACTATCTGGCCCTCGGAAAAGTCCGTCCAGAGGTTGTGGAGGAGATTGTACGCGGAATGGTTCGCGGATGCCATCAGGCTGGCTGTGCTTTGATCGGGGGCGAAACGGCAGAAATGACCGATCTTTACCAACCAGGTGAATATGATCTGGCCGGCGCCATTGTGGGGATTGTGGAAAAAGAGCAAATTGTGAACGGTAGCTCGATTCAGCCCGGTGATGTGCTGGTGGGGCTCCCATCCAGTGGTCTGCACACAAATGGCTATACACTGGCCCGCAAAGTGTTTTTTGAACGGCATTCCTTTGCGGTTGATTCCGAATTTCCCGAGCTCGAACGACCGCTAGGGGAAGAACTACTGCGCATCCACCGGAACTATTTTCCCTTGGTCTTTCCGCTCCTCTCCGAATTTGAGATCAAAGGAATGGCCCATGTAACGGGTGGGGGAATCTGGGGAAACCTGCGGCGTATCCTTCCAACCGGATTAACCGCACAGATTGACTGGAATGCCTGGGAAAGACCACCGATTTTTCAGCTGATTCAAAACCTGGGGAAGGTACCTGAAGCTGACATGCGGCGGACATTCAATCTGGGCATCGGTTACATTCTTGTTGTGCCCAAAACGCAACAAACAGGGGTTGTAAGCCGCTTGAAAGAAAAGGGCGAAGAACCGGTAGTAATCGGGGAAATTGTAAAGGAATCTGAAAAGCATTGACATTCGCTTTAGCGGTGGCTATATTACTGAACACAATATCAGATTTTTCAATAAGTTGGAGCAAAGACTGATCCAGAACGATTTGATTGGTTCTCGGGAACGCGGGAATTCAGCGGGGATGAATGGTCACACGGCAGACGAACGGGATCTGGTTTGACCATGGGTAATGTCTGGAATCCTGACAGAATCCGCATCGGTGTTCTGGGAGCTGGAAGCTGGGGAACGGCACTGGCTGTTCTGCTTTCCACCAAATTTGAACCGATCTGGATGTGGGAATTCCGGCCGGATGTGGCGGATCAGCTGGCCACGTACCGGGAAAACCGGCCGATGCTTCCGGGAATCCGCATTCCGGACGCCGTACAGATTACCGCCGATCTTGCAGAGGTTGTGAATGCATGTAATCTGCTGGTGAGTGCGGTTCCTTCGCATGTGGTGCGCTCACTGGCTCAGCAACTAAAGGCCTTCGATCTTTCGGAGAAATTGATTGTCAGCGTAACGAAAGGGATCGAAAACGACACCCTGATGCGAATGTCGGAGGTCTTTCAGGATGTGATACCGGATTTTGACCTGGACCGGTTTGTGGTTTTATCCGGTCCCAGTCATGCCGAAGAGGTGAGCCGTTTCATCCCTACCACTGTAGTGGCGGCCTGCCGGGAACTGGCCAATGCCAAAAAAGTGCAAGAAATATTCATGACTCCGTCGTTCCGTGTTTATTCCCACACGGATGTGGTGGGAGTGGAAATGGGGGGATCTCTAAAAAACGTGATAGCCATTGCGGCGGGGATCAGCGATGGCGTAGGGTTTGGCGATAACACGAAAGCAGCGCTGATTACCCGGGGGCTGGTGGAAATTACGCGGCTGGGAACCGCTGCGGGAGCCGATCCGCTCACCTTTGCCGGCCTGTCGGGCATGGGCGATCTTATTGTGACCTGTATTAGCCGCCATAGCCGCAACCGACACGTTGGGGAGCAGATTGGCCGGGGAAAAACACTGCCAGAAGTACTTTCGGAAATGGTTATGGTGGCAGAAGGGGTACGGACGACCCGGTCGGCTTACCAGCTTGCCCGGAAATATGGCGTGGAAATGCCAATTACGACCGAAGTGTACCGGGTGCTGTACGAACAAAAAGATCCAAGACAGGCAGTTTACGACCTGATGACCCGCAGCGCCAAGCAGGAACGTTTTGGAGAGTAGGTTATTTAAAGTAAAAAACTGGAGTTTGCCGATGATCCGGTCCATCCTTGTCGCTGTAGACGGTTCGGAATATACCGAACCGGTGATGAAATATGCCATCTACATGGCCCAAAAATTTGATGCCCGGCTGCGGATCGTTACGGTCGTGGATGTCCGCATTTTTGAATGGAGTGTNTANTTGGGTGTGGACGGGTTTGCACCGGTACTGCCATCGTCCATCTATTTGGATGAGTCGCGCCAGCTGCTACAGCAGAAAGCGGAAAATGTGTTAAAAAAGTGCGAAGAAATGGCAAAAAAGTCCGGGGTTCAGTACCAGACGGAAAAACTGGAAGGCAGTCCGGTTGAAGTGCTGAGCAACCGTTCCACAATTGTGGATATGATCGTACTTGGGGCTCACGGCGAATTTGCCAAATGGGGCCGCAGCAAACTCATGGGAGCGACAGTCGAAGCCATTTCGCGGGAATGCATCAAGCCGATTTTTATTTCACAGAAAGAGTTCGCAGAAATTCGGAAGATTCTAGTGCCGTACGACGGCAGTCTCAATTCAAACCGGGCACTGCCCTATGCTGCCTATTTTGCATCTCAGTTTGGAGCGGAAGTGACGGTGTTTACCGTAGACAATAATCTGGAAGTGGCCCGCAATATAGCCAGGGAAGGGGTCGATTACTTTCAGGCGTATGAAATCTCACCTGCCATAGAAGTCCGCCGGGGGCATGCGGATGATGAAATCATAAATTTTTCCGACGAGCAACATTTTCATCTCATCATCATGGGCGCGTACGGACATTCGAGGATCCGGGAAGCGATTCTGGGTAGCACAACCGAGCGTGTGATGAGAAATGCACGCATTCCATTGCTTCTGGTAAAGTAGCGCGAATTTCGTGCACAGCTCGCCAAAAAATTTGGAATGGCAGTGAAATTTTCCATTTATTCAAATCAAAGTGAACAAGAGTGGGGCAATCTGTGGCTGGATGTTTTGGAATTCCACTTTAATTGGGCAGCGGTTGTTTGCGCGTAAAGATTTTTCCTTTCAGAGAGGCGTTGGAACCGAAAGGAAGCGATGAGGTGTTGGGATGATCAGGAAAAATTTTGTTTATGTGGAAGATATTTCGCAATACGACGGCAAAGAAGTTAGCATTGCCGGTTGGGTGTACAACAAGCGGTCCAGCGGCAAGATCTGGTTTCTCCTGCTCCGGGACGGGACTGGGATCATTCAGTGTGTTGTGTCTAAAAAGGATGTTCCGGAGGAGGTGTTTGAGCTGGAAAAAACGCTGACGCAGGAATCGTCCGTCATTGTGAAGGGGCTGGTGCACGCGGATCATCGCGCGCCAGGCGGGTACGAATTGTGGGTACGTCACATCGAACCGGTGCATATTGCGCAGGAATATCCCATTACACCTAAGGAGCATGGTGTTGATTTTTTGATGGACCACCGCCATCTCTGGTTGCGTTCGACGAAACAGCATGCGATTCTCCGCGTACGGCATGCCGTTGTCCGGGCTATTCGCGACTTTTTTGACAACAATGGGTTTACTTTGATTGATTCTCCCATTTTTACTCCCAGTGCCTGTGAAGGTACCACAACCCTGTTCGAAACCGATTATTTTGGCGGAAAAGCTTACCTGACTCAAAGCGGGCAGCTTTATGTGGAAGCCGCAGCGATGGCCTTTGGTAAGGTCTACTGTTTTGGTCCCACGTTTCGTGCCGAAAAATCCAAGACACGGCGCCACCTTACCGAGTTTTGGATGGTAGAACCAGAAGTAGCTTATGCCGATCTGGATGATAATATGGATCTTGCAGAGGAATTTCTGGAATACGTGGTCCAGCGGGTGATCCGGGAGAAAGAAAAAGAGCTGCAGGTTCTGGAGCGTGATCTCACCATGCTGGAGAAAGTCAAACGGCCGTTTCCGCGGATCACATATGACGAAGCGGTAGAAATCCTGAAGAAGAATCAGGTGGCGTTTGAATATGGAGATGATTTTGGAGGCACGGACGAAACCGTCATTTCCAGCGCTTTTGATAAGCCGGTGATGGTGCACCGCTACCCGGCGGAAGTGAAAGCTTTTTATATGAAGCGGGATCCACAGGACCCATCCAAAGCGCTATGTGTGGATGTTCTTGCTCCGGAAGGGTATGGAGAAGTGATCGGTGGCGGTCAGCGTGAAGATGATTACGATACGCTGCTACAACGGATCCGCGAGCACGGTTTGCCGGAAGATGCCTTTCAGTGGTATCTGGATTTGCGGCGTTACGGCTCAGTCCCTCATAGTGGTTTCGGGCTGGGGATAGAACGGACCGTTGCGTGGATCTGTGGACTCAAGCATATCCGTGAGACCATCCCATTTCCGCGGACCATTTACAGGCTTTACCCATGAGAACGCGGATTGGAGTTCTTGGCGGGAATGTGGCGCCCACAACTATTCTCAAAGAAGCAGAAGAGGTGGGTCGCCTGATCGCCGAGAAAGGAGCAGTGCTTGTTTGTGGCGGACGCGGGGGGGTGATGGAGGCAGCATGCCGGGGGGCCCGTGCCGCTGGAGGCCTTACTGTTGGAATATTGCCCGGCGACGACCCGCGAGAAGCGAATCCCTACATAGACATTCCAATCGTCACAGGGATGGGAATCGCAAGAAATGCTCTTGTCGTCAAAAGCTCCGATGGGTTAATCGCCATTGATGGAAAATACGGTACACTATCGGAAATTGCTTTTGCCTTGCAGTTGGGGATTCCAGTGGTAGGACTTCATACCTGGGATATCCTGGGTGGCCAGATGGTAGCGGGGTCGCCGAAGGAGGCGGTCGAAAAAATTTTTCAACTTATTGGCCGAGATTAAGCGGTAAGCGCAAAGGTAGAGAAGATCACCGGGGGGGGTCTGCATGGATCGGCTGGCAAAAATATGGGTGAGCGGAGTGGTTCAGGGGGTCGGATTCCGATTTTTTGTGAACCGTCTGGCAAGTCAGTACGGTCTGGGAGGTATCGTCAAAAATCTTCCGGATGGAAGGGTATATATCGAAGTGGAAGGGGATAGGGAAGTTATTCAGGCATTTCTAAAGGATGTACGGGTGGGTCACCCATGGGCGCGGGTGACAGATATTCAGGTAGAATGGCTGCCATTTGAAGGGAAATACCGGAATTTTCGCATCACCTACTGAATCCAGGAGGAGAACCATGGAAGAATTGCGCCGCCTCATCCGCAATGTGCCCGATTTTCCTCATAAGGGAATCCAGTTTAAGGACATCACGACGCTGGTGAAGGATGGTAAAGCCTTTGCCAAGGTAATCGATCTGTTTGATCAACGGTACCGGGACAAGAGGGTCGATATTATTGTCGGGGTAGAATCTCGCGGTTTTATTTTCGGGGGGGCACTGGCCTACAAGTGGGGGGTCGGATTTGTGCCCGTCCGGAAGCCAGGAAAACTGCCGGCAGAAAAAATACGTGAAGAATATGAACTGGAATACGGGACTGATGCTCTGGAAATTCACACCGATGCCATTCAACCCGGCCAGCGCGTGTTGATTATAGATGATCTGCTGGCTACAGGAGGAACCCTGGCGGCTACGGCGCGTCTGGTGGAACGGCTGGGAGGAACTGTCGTGGGAATTGCTTTTCTCATCGAGCTCGCCTTCCTGAACGGCCGCGAAAAAATCAAACAGTACGATTGCTATTCCATTGTCCAGTACCATGCAGAGGAGGAAAAATAGAACGCTTTTACTCCACCAGGAAAACAACAGATGCGTGTCCTTCTGAGTCTTTTGATCTACATTGCCGGGAGCATTTCTGGCAGTTACGCCCAGCATCTTCTGATCGATGAAACGTTTGATGATGGGGATCTGAAAAGCAACCCTCCGTGGGAATTTTATGATGAGGCAGATCGATGTTTCAGGCTTGATTCTACGCTGTTTCGTTCGCCGCCATTTTCCCTGAGGGTAAATACGCAAAATCAACGGGCCTCAATCGAAACGGTCACTGGGATTGTGCATGCAGATACTCCATTCGCCATCGAACTGAGTGTCCATGTATCATATATGGGCGATGAGGCCATTCCTCTATTTCTTAAGGGCAATGCGCTGGTCCTTTTTCTTTTTTGCTTCCGGATGGCAAAGTTCAGCTGACGGTGCTTAAAGAAAAAACCGGATGGGTTCCTGCCAATCTTACTATTCCATCAGGGTACACGCTGAACCGCTGGCACCATTTCAAAATTGAGTATGATGGACAACAACAAATCCAGCTCTGGATTGACGGTGAGGTTAAGGGACAGCTGGATGCAACGCTGGTGGATGCTCCGGCGTTGATACTTATCGGTAATCCTTCTTTACCTCACACCAGCACTTTTAATATTGACGACATCCGGATCTATTCCAGCCGACCCCAGAACCCCCCGGGTAAGATTTATGTCGTCCTCTGTTCAGATACGGGAACCTGGAATGGCTTGAATATGAGCCGGAAAGAAAATCTGTTTGGATTTGAGCTCTTCAGCGATCCCGCTTCCAATGCATACCAAGTCATTCAGCAGGAATTTCGTAGCCGTTTTCAAGACTGGTATGGAGAACCGCTGGTAATGACGTGGTTTATGCTGGTAGGGAGCATTATGGCCCGAGGAACCAATCCTGACGTTGAGGACCCCTGGATATCCAATTTGGAAATGATGCAGAAGTACCATGGGGACCGCATTTACCTTCTTGGCGATGAACTGTCCTTTCATTACCATAATTGGGTTTGGAGCGATCCCGATGGCGACGGTGTCTATCATTGGAATCAGTCAGTTCGTTTCAGAGAGTACAGAGACGATTTTGTGGAGACGGTAGGTCATCTGGTGGTGCATGGGAAGTTATTGCCCACATCGTTCCGAAGTGGGTGGCATTATATGGATAACGAATGGGAATGTTTTCTGGATGGCTGGATTCCTTACCGCTTTGAAAATGCTTCTCCGGCAAAACATACAGATACAACAGAACCGCTGGATAACATTTACGACTGGTCCCGTGCGCCACTTGAATGGATCCCTTATCACCCGGATTCATCGGACTATCAGCGACCTGGAAATCTGCGGGGATGGGAATCCCGTTGCCAGTACATGAAGCGAAGCCTTACCGATATTTTGAGAATCTTTGCTGGCGCCTATAGCGGGAAAGATCAGGTTGTAACTTTTTGGTCTCATTTACCTGAAAAGGATTTTCCCGACCAAATTGCGCGGATCGATTCACTGCTTCATCGTGCTTCCGCCTTTTATCCAGATGTGCAGTGGGATTATTGTACGGCAACAGAAGCCATGCAGAAATGGCGTGGGATTGCGGACAACAAAGCGCCGGAAGTTTTTTATTCGCTTCAAAAACGTGAAACGGAATGGAGCCTGACCATTGCAGTTAATGAACCAATATGGCAGGCAGCTCCTCTGGTATTTGGTGAGCGCAGCGAAGGCCGGGTGGTTCAGCTATATCCATTCCCGCAAGGAAATTTGACGTGGCAAGTGAGATGGAAACCACAGTTTACGCCCTATCAAAAGATCGGGATTGGTGTAACGGATACGGCCGGAAATTCTCGGGTAAAGGTGATTGATTTGATTGAGACAGCTGTGGTTCATGACAGCAGGGGAGAGGATCTTCCTTCAGAATTTCAGATGATTGGGGTTTATCCCAATCCGGCAAAAGATCTTGTTTGGATCAATGTGCGGACGCCGCTTGCCGCAGAAGGCAGGGTAGAACTCTTCAATTTGCTGGGAGAAAATATCCGGAGTATGTCATTTCACCGGCCGGACCCGGGAAACCACCAAATCGTTTTTTCGGTGCGTGGGCTTCCAGCAGGCGTTTATTTCTTTCGCCTCAGGATCGGCCAGCATCGGGTGACATCCAAATTACTCATCCGATGATTGCCGTTTAGCATGACTCTGCCGGAACGTTTGAACTGTATTCGTTGAGAAGCACGGTTAAATTTTCCAGTTGAAAATAGACTCTGAAATACCTATTGTATTTTTTGAATTGACAATCAGAATCTGGGCACGGCTGGGCGACTGGTGTGCCCCGCGGACTTCAAATCCGCTGTCCCGGCGCAGTAGTGTCGGGAGGTGGGTTCGATTCCCACACGTGCCCGCTATTGCGCTATTGAATGAAAAGAGATACTCAAATTCCCTTCCAACCGGTCAAAAGGGCGAATAATGTCTTCTCGCTATTGCCGGTATTACCTGTGTTTGCTGATACTTTGGGCCGGAGTTTCAGGATTTGCAGCGGAAAAGCCAAAGCTGCAGGTTTTTTGGAAGGATGCGGGTGCTTTCTATTCGGCTCCTATACACTGGAAGGGTGCGGACTGGCTGCAGGCCGGAATTGTGGCGGGAACAGGGGTTCTCCTTTATTTTGCGGATCAAAAGATTTTTGATCAGGTTCAGAAGGGAAAGTCGGATGTTACGCGGCGACTCGCTGATGCCAGCCGCTGGATGGGCGATGGGCGGATAGTACTTCCGGTTTTGGGGCTTGTTGGACTATTAGCCAGTGCGAGAAAAGATTCGCGGCTCTCATGGGCTTGTTTTACTGCCGGCGAGGCCTTTGTTCTGGCCAATAGCTGGACGATCTTTTTTAAGTGGGTTGGTCACCGGGCGCGGCCATATACCGGGAAGGGGCCTGAAAAATGGCGAGGTCCCCGAATGGATTTTGACAATGCCTACCTCTCCATGCCTTCCGGACACACCAGCTCGGCATGGGCCGTGGCTTCCGGAATAGCAGCCTATTATTCGGACCGGAAATGGATTTCCGGGTTTTTGATGGTGCTTGCAGGGCTTACCGGGTGGTCGAGAGTCCATGATCAGAAACATTGGCCCAGCGATGTGTGGATCGGAGCATGCCTCGGGTATTTTACAGCGCAGTTTTTGAAGGGGCGTCACGGTTCCGCTAATGGAGAAATGGCCAATGGTGCGGGATTCAGGATGGCGGCCGTCCAGAATCGAATCCAGATCTCGCTGCGGTTCTGAACTTCAAACATATTTTTCTGGATGCCCTTAGAGAGAATGGGTCCAAAAAATTGCAGGAATAGAATAAAGTTCGTATTTTGCCGGTAAGATCTTAATGCAATCCCGGGGCATTAACAGATTCTGGCAAAACGAAAATGCTTAAACAAAATTTGCATTCTTTGGGATTCTTTACATATTCTTTTTAAGAATTGATATTCAATATCGATTTATTCTGTTGACGTATGGTATGATCGTAGAGTTGGATCATTCCTCGTAACGTGATTCGGAGAGGTGAGAAGATGGCTTCAGCAACCAAAGAGTTTGATCTTGCTGTGCTTGGCGGAGGCCCAGGAGGGTATGTGGCAGCGATCCGTGCGGCACAACTCGGTATGAAAGTTGGTGTTGTGGAGAAGGAGGAACTGGGGGGAGTTTGTCTCAATTGGGGTTGCATTCCCACCAAAGCACTATTGCGTAGTGCAGAAGCGGTGGAGCTGGTTAAACACGCGAAGAATTTTGGATTGCAGGTCGAAAAATGGCGGGTTGATTTTCCAGCCATTATCAAGCGCAGCCGGAATGTTTCAAACCGCTTGGTAAAAGGAATTCATTATCTTTTTCGTAAAAATGGGATTGAATTGATAAAGGGAAAGGGCCGTTTGACGCGGACCGACACACTGGAAGTTTTCGATGCTTCCGGAAAAGGGATCGCAGTGGTGAAAGCCAAACATATTATCTTGGCGACCGGTGCACGGCCGAAATCCCTGCCGGGAATTGAGTTCGATGGGAACGCGGTTATTACTTCCAAAGAGGCAATGACTCTTCAGAATCAACCCAAAACCATGGTTATTGTGGGAGCCGGAGCCATTGGGGTGGAATTCGCCTATTTTTACAATGCCTTGGGAACAAAAGTCCACTTGGTAGAAATGATGCCTTCTATTCTGCCGCTGGAAGACAAGGAAATTACCGACATACTGGCCAAGAGCCTCAAAAAAGCGGGAATCGAAATTTACACCGAAGCCAAGGTAGAAAGCATTGAAAAGCGTTCTGGCGGGGTAGAGGTTGTTATTCAGAAAGAAGATCAGACGGAGACCCTCTCCGGGGATGTTGCGCTGGTGGCTATTGGCGTCCAGGCCAATACGGAGGATCTGGGCCTGGAAGAGGCGGGGGTTGAACTGGAACGCGGGTTCATTCGTGTTGATAAAAATTACCGGACGACTGCTGACGGAATCTATGCCATTGGAGATGTTGCGGGACCTCCTCTTCTCGCTCATGTGGCTTCAGCGGAAGGGATTCACTGTATAGAGCGCATAGCGGGAATGGATTCGCCTCCGATTGATTATCAGAATTTTCCCAGTTGCACTTACTGTATGCCTCAGGTAGCCAGCGTGGGGCTGACGGAGGAAAAAGCGCGAGAAAAAGGCTATGAACTTAAAATTGGCCGTTTTCCGTTCCGCGCCAATGGGAAGGCCCTGGCTTACGGTGAGTCGGAGGGAATGGTCAAACTGATTTTCGACGCAAAATACGGTGAACTACTTGGGGCCCATATTGTGGGTCCAGACGCAACCGAGTTGATTGCTGAACTGGGGGTAGCCAAAACGCTGGAAACCACTTATTACGAACTTCACAAAACAATTCACGCCCATCCGACCCTGTCGGAGGCAATTATGGAGGCGGCTGCTGCCGCGGACGAAGGAGCGATTCACATATAAAAAGGAGTTGAGGAAATCCATGGCGAAACGTCAGGCAACTGCAGAAGTTGAGGTTCCGGTCAAACGGCCGGAAGAATTTTTTCAGCCTCGAAGATGGGATAGAATCCGCCTCGANATTGAGGANCGGCCTTACGCGGATGTTGATGACAAGAAGATGCTGGATCTCTATTACTACATGCGCCTCAGCCGCCGGGTGGAAGAGCAGGTCATCCGGCTTTACCGCCAGGGAAAAATCGTCGGTGGTGTTTTTACCGGTAGCGGCAACGAGGCAATTACGGTA
>MTOL01000517.1 GCA_002011685.1 Deferribacteres bacterium JdFR-76 | reverse complement strand
CCGATCTATCCCATGAAGAATCGTTGGGAAGAATTCGAAAGTCTGGTGGAATACCGCAACAGTCCCGCCGCGGTGGTCTATCAGAACCAATTGTTAGTGCTTGGTGGCAGCGATAAGTCGGGAAACTATCTGCGCAGTGCCGAGGTTTACGATCCGCATAAAAAGGAGTGGAAAATCCTGCCCGAATTCTCCCTGCCTATTCAGAGGGCCTCGTTCGGGATGTTTGTGCACCGCGGAGAGCTGTTTGTGGTTGGTGGGATTTTTTATGGGCCGGTTGGTTCGATTGAGCATTTTGTGCCGGGACAGGGATGGGTTGCACAGGACAGCCTGCTGTATCCCCGCGGCGATTTCGCCATGGCTGTAGCGGGAAATTACCTTTATATCATCGGCGGCGAAGGTTTNACTGGGCCCCTCGGAAATATGGAGATCTGGGACCTGAACAGCATGAGCCGGGTCAAAGAGGATTTCTGGTTCCCCATTCGGAAAGGTGTGGCCGCCGCGGGATATGAAGATGGCGTTTATCTTTTCGGCGGCTATTTGCCCACTACCCGGGTCACCCTGAACCTCACCCAGTACTATTCGTATACCCTGAGCGCTGCTGACAATGGCTCCGAGATTCCCAGGACCGCCAGACTCATCCGGGCCTATCCCAATCCGTCTCGAGGGACTGTGCATTTTCAGCTTTCCGGAAAATCGCCATTGGCGGGAGGAAACATCACTGTGTTTGATTTGCGGGGACGGATTGTCTGGCAGGGCGTGCTTCGCCCCGGCAAAGGAAAAATTCTCTGGGACGGAAAATCGGAAACCGGCATCCCTGTTCGGAGCGGAACGTACTTTTTCCGGGTAATTGCGGGCAAAGATGTGCAGACAGGAAAGATTGTGATTCTCCGATGAATCGAGTGCTGGCAACCGCAGTGTTTCTGCTGCTGGGAGTTTCGCTTCTTTTGGCACAGGAACCGCCCACAAGTACAGTTCAGGCTATCCGCACGGCGTACGAAAATTTCCGGTATTCCCTGGCGGATTCTCTGGCTGAAATGGCCCTGGAGCATTATGACCGGTTCCAACCCGGCGAACTTGTGCAAATTCACATCTATGCCGGAAGCGCGAATTTTGCCATGGGCCGGGAGGAAAAAGCCAGACGTCACTTTTTTTCTGCCCTCTCCCTGAATCCTGATTTTCAGCTGGACCCGGTTCGGTTTTCCCCAAAAATCATCAGTTTGTTCGAGGAAGTCCGGAAACAGGTCCGGCAGGGAACCGGAAGCTCCGGTTTCAGGGTCCGATACGTGCTCGTCCCCGATCCCCGGCTGAAGGCGCTCTGGCGGGCAGCCGTATTTCCAGGCCTCGGTCATTTCGTTCTTCAGAAAAAGCGGAAGGCGTTTGTTCTCGCAGCCGCTGCCGGCGCCGAATTGATCGTCGCAGGCATTTTTTATGTCCAGGCCCGCACAGCGCATCAGGATTATCTGAATGCACGTACGCTCCCGGAAATCAATCGTACTTATGACCGGTACCGGACCTTTTACCGCATCCGAAACGTTGCGGTTGCCTGCTATATAGGCACCTGGCTTTACAGCCTCATGGATGTCCTTCGCCGTCCCGATCCCGCGCAACCCCCTTTTGCTGTTCGCGTTGCCCCAACTGGTACGGTGTGGATGGCTGTCCGTTTTGCTTTTTNAGCCCCCTCTTTAGGTGAATTTAGACTTACCCGGCTGTACGCGTTTCCCTTTTTTGGTTTTGGGAGTTCCGGCACCCCAAAATTGCCTGCCTCCTTTCCGGTATCCAAAAATTCGTTCTGGAAAAACGCCCTCCAGGTTACCTGTAACGAACCCAGAAATCGCGTCGTTTACCATTCTCTCACGGGACCAATCTAACCATCCGCCGGACTTCCCTTTGGAGAAGTTTTTCAGGAATTTTTGCAGAAAAGTAAAGGCGGGAGGGAAACGGTGTGAATAAAGAGGGCCGAGTCGCTTTTTGGTGACGGTGTTTTTGGAGGAGTTTTCCTCCGGTGTTAGGGATCCAGCCCGGCCCTCTTTTCTGCAGGGAGGTGTTTTCCGCATCCCGTCTGAGGAGGCAAAGTGATGCAACCAGCCGGGAACCGGGTGTCATAGGGTCAAAAGTTTACTCCGCCGAATCTGAATCTACAGCCGTGTTGCGGAAGAATGCTTCCAGCACTTGCCAGTGGGATTTCCGCATCATATGGCTTGGAGTGATCCAGAAATTGCGGATGCCACCGTTGGCGGAAGCGGCCAGCGCCCGGCCAAGCTGGTCCGCCGGAAGGACAGGTCGCCAGGAATCCCACAATCCGATGGAAAGGATGATGCGGTGTTCTCCGAATGTTTTCCGCAGGTATTTCGCCAGGCCGTACGATTTTTCGGGTGGAATGCGTTCCAGATTGAAGTAGTCCCAGATCACCAGTTTATCGGCGTGCTGGAGGAGCAGAGCGTAATCCTGGCCGTGCTCCCGGGAGTTTCGCCGGTAGTCGTCCCAGCTTACTTCCACGTCCACGTAAAGTTCTTTGCCATGGCGGTGAACAACCTCGGCGACCTTTTTCACCCAGCGGGACACCATCCGGTTGCGCCATTCCACCACTTCGGGATGGTCGATATCCACACCGCCGCGCAGCCAGCGTGTCGGCCACTTCGCCTTGCCGGAAAATTGCCGGAATGATTCAAGGCAGCGATCATCGTAGCAAAATGTTTCATAAGAAAGTTCTGTAAGGTTGATGGCATCGATGGGATATCTGGCTACCAGCTCTTCGATCATGTCCAGCATGAGGCGGCCGAAGTCGCCATCCACAAGCTCCGTGAGGCAAACCTCCTGGTGGCTTGGTTCGCCATGAAAATTACGAGCTGCGGCCTCCGGGTGCTTCTGGATGTAGCGCGGTGCGAACTGATCCACGATCGCTACCACGGTTTTTCCCGCTGCTTTTAGCCGTTCCGCAGCTTCTGCCAGAAAATCTTTCCCCTCCGTCCGCAGGGCATTTGCCCACCATTCGGGATGGCTCCGCCAGCGGAAGTAGGTCCAGTCAGCCCGGCCGGCCCCAATTCCCACTGTATTCACAAATTCTTTCGCTTTCAGGGCCGTCCGGTAGGCATCCTGCCAGTTTTCATACTGGTCGAAGTGAACGGCAATAGCCCGCACCCCTCCCGCCGGAAGAGGTTGTTTTACCATCTGAACGTACGTTTGCGGCTTTATCCAGTCCCCTTCGTGAATGGCCGTGTAGGTTGGGCGGTCCACAAAAGTGGCGCCAAAAAACACCAGCACGGCGAGAAATCCGGCGGCGTATGCCGGGACAGTGCGTCCTGCCGCCCACTGTTTTCGGGTGGAATGCCACCAGGCGAAGAGGAGTTCCCGCTTGCTGATAACGCCGGTCCGTTCCACCTTATTCCAGGAAGCCTCTGCTCCCTTCAGTTCCAGGTAGATTGCGCGCAGCATAATCATGTCGATAATCAGCGAGTAAGGAATCCACAGGAGGGCCAATGGCAGGTGCCGCAAATCTTCCGGACGGCGGTCCAGCAGGATGCTATAAGCGGAGAGAAGCACTGTCATCGTCAGGCCGGTGTAGGACACAATCCCCATCCAGGTGATAGAAATGGGAGGGAAACCGGAGGTCAAAAGCACAAAGAGCAGGGCAAAGGAAGCGAGCTGGAGAAGCGGAATCAGAACCATGTTGAGGGCGTTGATGCCAATGTACAGGCCAAATGCGCCAAACCGTTTCGCGTTAAAAATCATATCTTTGTGGAGACGGATGGTTTGCAAGAATCCTCGGGCCCAGCGGACCCGCTGCTTCCAGAATCCCTGGAAGGTCGATGGCGACTCAGCATACACCTGAGCCACCGGCTGGAAGGCTACCCGGTAACCCGCCCGGTGTACCCGAAATGTGAGTTCCAGATCCTCGCCGATAAAGCCATCTCTGAAAAACCCGATCTTTTCCAGAACATCCCGGCGGTACGCCCCAATGTTGCCGGACACAATGGGAAGGCAGTTTATGACGCTGAGAGCCCGGCGGACAAACCCCGTGGTCACATGGCTCTGGAGATTGAACAGTTTGAGCTGCAGGTTGTTCAGATTAACGGGGGTGTCGTGGCCGCATACGGCCCCTACATTTTCGGAATCGAATGCATCAATCATCCGCCGGATGGTGTCCCTGCGAAAGTAGGTGTCGCCGTCAATGAAAAAGAGGATGTCTCCCCGGGCTGCTTCGATGCCCGCGTTCAGTGCGGAGGCCTTGCCCCCATTCTCTTTTGTGAGAATGCGCACTCGCGGGTGCGCAGCAAATTGCAGCATAATTTCCAGCGTTCGGTCTGTGGAACCGTCGTTCACAAGGATGACTTCGAAATTGGGATAATCGGAATCCAGGATGGAGCGCACACAGTTTGCAATGACTTTCTCTTCGTTGTAGGCCGGCACAATGACAGAAACCAGCGGATCTTTGAAAACGGCGGGGCGTTTCCGGCGCTGTTTGAGCTCGAACAGCAGGGATAACGGGATGAAAATCAGGGTTTGCAGGCCAAAAATGTAGCAGCTTAGCCCAAAGAAAAAGAAAAGTGCAACCAGAAAATCCATTTTCTGTTTTTCCTTCCGTTTATTTCGCTCTCAAACGGTGACCGTAGTTGTTTCAAACGCTCGGGCCGTTTGTTCAAGCACCTCCGGTGCTGCCAGCGAGTTGGCCCCCAGCCGGGCGTTGATTTCCAGCAAGACTGGCTGCCCGTTTTCTCGCCGCCGGATATCCATGTCCACGGGACCGGTGAGGCCGAGCATGATGGCGGCGCGTTCCCCGACCCACCTTACGTCTTCTGCCAGTTCCGGCTGAACCACGATTGCGTTTCCTACCTTTCCGTGTTCCATTTGCACTTTGCGCAGTACGCGGCTGGCCAAGATTCGGTAGGGCGGGTACGGTTCTATAAACAGGTTGAGGTCGTATTCTTCGCCCGGGATGAATTCCTGGTAAAAAATGTCCCGCCGCTTTTCGCGTTTCAGCTGCTGTTCGTTTTCGTAGATGATGATGCCCCGTCCGCCGCGTCCCACACGCGGTTTGGCCAGAATGGGAAAGTGAATCCCCTTGCCCCCCTCGTCCAAACGGCGACGAATATCCTGGGGCAGATAGAATTCAGGAACGGGCACGCGCATTTTTTTCATGAACATGCAGGTCAGGTATTTATCGTTGGCGATAAAAACGGCGTACGGCCGGGAGATGAGGACAAAAATACCCTGGGACATGAAGCGTTCCCGTTCCAGCGACAGTTTCGGCAGCTCTTCGGACACGGTTGGGAGGAGGAATCGGATGCCATACCGTTTCGCTAGTGCAATAAGTTGCGGCACATACCGCAAGTCACTGCTTGGGTGGACGGCGTGAAATACGTCCACATTTGCCTCCACGTCCGGATTCATGTCCACTCCTACAACAAAATAGCCGGCGTGTTTGAAATAGTAAGCCGCCGCTTTTCCTGCGGGACCGCCTACACCTGTAATGAGCACTCGCATCTGTTCGTGCATTCCTATTCTCCTATCAATTCAACCGACATTTTCTCTTCATGAAGAATGGCGGGTTCCGGGTGCCTGACGTCGTTGTTGGCTGTGACCGGCGCGCCGTTCGGAACCTCCTTAAATGGAGCCGCATGGTTGTGGATGTATTTAAGCACCTTAAAGGCCTCTGCGTAGCCAATGCGTGCCTGTCTGCCCCGGAACCGCGCCATGCTCCGGATAACTTCCGGCTTGATGTATTCTTTGATCGATTGAGTTTTGTGCTTCTTGAGCGCGGCGATCTTTTCATCCAGAGTGCCGGAGATGTCCACAAAAAAGTCTGGCGTAAAGTGAGAAGGTGTGTTTGGGTTTTCGTACATCAGTACAGACTGCGGTCCGCGTGCCGCTTCCTTGGTTGCTTCAAAAACAACCTGGTGATCGCCGTGTAAATCCACAGGCGTATGGGTCAGAATGATAGTGGGACGGAACCGTTCAATCAGTTTTTCGATGGCCTGCTGGATCTCTTTCTGGTGGCTGGCGAAACGCGTATCAGGAAAATTGTAGAGAAACAGATGATTCAGGTTCAAAATTTTGGCTCCGTTTTTGGCTTCGATTACCCGGTCCTCGCAGTTTCCCCTGCATTTTCCGCTTTCCCCCCGGCTCAGGACCATGCCGATGACCTGGTGCCCTTCTTCACGGAAACGCAGCAGCGTACCTCCGCAGCCGAACTCCAGATCGTCCGGATGTGCTCCAATGGCCAGAACCGTCTCCCGCTTTTCCCGGCGTCCGAAACGGATGAGCCATAATAGAGCAGTTGTGGCGGTGCTTAGTAGAACCAGCGCCATGACCTCGATGGTTTCTGTCAGAATGATGGCTTGTTTCTGAAAAGAACGTCCAAAAATCAGAATGGCCACAGCGAGAAAAAAAGATAGGGCTGTTAATGCCGGGAAGAGACGGAAGAGGGCCCACCGGAACCATTTCCGGTGGGATAGGATATGCCCGTGGCGGCGCAGTGCTCCCAGCAGCATGAGAGCCATGCCGATGAAGATCAGGTTTTTTATTTCAAGGAAGAGTTCGGGCTTCCAGGCCCTGATCTTTTTTCCGATTTCGCGGAGCTGGTTTTTGGCCATGCGGTTGCGCGGATCCATGCGGAGTACGGTCAGGTAAGCCTGTTTTGCCTTCTGGAACCGGCCTGTTTTTTCGTACAGTTTTGCCAGGTCCAGCCAGGCATGCAGATTTTCCGGATCCAGATTGATAGCCTTCTGGTACGCAGTGAGGGCGGAACGCGTATCCCCTTTCCAGGCGTACACCTGCGCCAGAACGTGGTAGGCATCGGCAAATGTGCTGTCCAGTGAAATTGCGCGGTGCAGTGCCTGAATGGCCCGGTCGTATTGCCCCGCCCAGCCGAGGACCTCTCCGTATCCNTTGTGGATGGCGGCATTTTCCGGCTGCAATTCAAGAGCCTTCTTGTAAAGTTCCAGAGAANCAGAAAAACGATTTTCCCAGGCAAGGATTCGCGCTTGTCCCAAAATGGCTTCCACGTAGTCCGGCTGGTGCTGGAGAGCTTTTCGGTAAAAGCGGGCTGCTCGCCCAAATTCACCTTTCCAGCTTAGCACATCTGCCAGCCCCACCAGTGCCCGGAGATCTGTGGAATCGCTGGCAATGAGATCCTTGTAAGTGCGAATTGCTTCGTCGTAAAATTTCAGCCAGGCCTGGTACTGGGCCTTGTGCAGCGGGTATTCGCGGTTTTCCGGAAAGCGGCGGTGAAGTTCGCTCACGATTTCGAGGGCCGCGTAGAAATTTCCCTTCTGGGCATAACATTTTTCAAGAAGCTCCAGAAGCTTCGGATTGCCCGGTGCCCACTTCCGCAAAAGCTGTAATTGGGCGATAGCTTCATCATAACGGGCCTGAGCCATCCGCTGGCGGACCGCGGCAATCCCCTGATCGATAACCGGATCCGCCGACAGCGGCCGGGAAAGTCCGGCCAGAATGAGCAAAAATAACAGGCGTGCAACAGCCGTCTTCATCCCCAGCCTCCTCACATCCGAAGCACGATATCGAACAGAAGGTAAGTTCCCTGCTTGCGCGGACCGCGGATCCAGTTCCGGGCGATTTGTATAAAATGGCGGTTGAAAAGCGGAATCCGGACTCCCGTCAGGTATTCCTGAATGGTAAATCCTTTCCGGTAGCGGTCTTCAAGATACCGGAGCCACAGGGTAACTGGTTGGTGGAAGCGCCATTTGAGCTCCCCGATGGTGGTGGAGAGGATGGTGTTGTCCAGATCGCTGTTCGGAATATAGCGCACATTCAGAGAAATGTCCCCAGTTGGCCGCAGAGTGATGCCGGCCCGTACAAGGGAGAACGTCCGGTACATCAGCGTGTCCGAAACATTCGGGTCGAAGTTCCGGAGCAAGACCGCGCCCACTTCCGTTTCCAGCCAGCGGTTCCAACGTTTTTCGAAAACCATTTCGCCCAGATGAACACTTCCTTTCTGATCGGGCCAGTGATACAGAAAAGACCGGGAGAATTCGTACGTCCATTCAAAGGACGTGGTGAGTGTAGGCCGGAAACGGTACCGGAATCGGACGCTTCTCCATTCTGTGAGGGCGGTATTGTCGGGATTGATGCTGTCTGGATAGCTGAAGGTGGAGTGCCGGTATTCCACGGTGGTTCGGCTGCGGGCCGACCAGTCTGTTTGAAATCCTATCTGGAAGCGTTTGCGGAAGTAAAATGTCCGATCCAGATTGGAGTAGGCCAGGCGGAACTGGCTCCGTTCCAGCACTGGCAGGTAAAGTTCCGTAACCAGTGTTTGGGACAGGTAATCTTCCTCCATACCTGCGTGAAAAATTGTGGATCGCATCAGATCCAGCTCCCTGAGGCCTTTCAGGGCCGGTGTATAGCCATCACGGATTGCCAAGGCTTTCCGGTAATAGTGCCGGGCCTTACGTACGTCCAGGCTCCAGCGGGACACATCGCCGATGGCGACATAGTTTTCCGGGTCTTGCGGGTTCAGGCGGATTGCTTTAAAGAGCATTGTTCGGGCCTTTTCAAAATGGCCGCCGTGGGCATAGAGGAGACCCAGTTTGCGGTAAACGGTGGCATTGCCGGGTTGCCGTTCGAGAACAGTGTGGTATTCTGCTTTGGCCTTTTCCAGGTTGCCGTTCCAGACGTAAACCTGTGCCAGGCTCATCCTCAGCTCCACATCCTCCGGGTGTTTTTTCACCAGAGAGCGGTACACGAGGATGGATTTTTCGAGATCGCCTTTCCAGGCCAGCACATCCGCCAGCTCCCGGATGGCCGCCTCGTCATCCGGAAAACGCTTTAAATGCTCCCGGTAAATGGCCAGTGAGCGTGCGTAGTCTTTCTTCCAGGCGTAGAGCATTGCCAGGGCCCGGTGCGCCCGGCGGTTGTCCGGTTCAAGCTGTAGAACGGTGCGAAAATAATGTTCGGCGCGGCTGTACTGACGGTCCCACCCCATCAACACACCAACACGGTACAGCCACGCCGTATTGTTCGGTTCCAGTTGTAAGGCTTTTTCGTATAGCAAAATGGCCTGTTCCAGCTGACCTTCCTGCACATGCCGCTCTGCGCGCTGGACCAGCTCACGTGCATTTGAAACCGTGAAGGGGGGGCTCCCTGTGCTATACGGCTGCGAATTTACCCCCGGCTGAGAATGCGCCGATCCGGCATTGGCAGCTACCACCAAAAACAGCAGAGTGTTTATTGCTTTTGCGAATGTCATGTTTTTCCTCCGTTCCGTTTTTTTGTTCAGCAATCAGCTGTGGAGAGGAAAGACGTCAAATGCCGTGCCATGTAGGGCAATCTGGAAGGATGGAACGAACAATCGGAGAAAAGACCCTGCTTATTTCATGAAAAACATGGGATTACGGAGGAGAGAAAAAATCTCTCCTTTTCGCTGCCAGCAGCAGGCCGTTTTTTTTGTGCAAAGAATGCACAGTCAGGTAGGCCCCGTTCACACCCTGCATCCAGACGGTTGGAGGGGAATTCACGGCGAGGTGGGCTTTATGCGGGTCAAGAACAAAAAAGGCCGCTGCCTTGCCGCAGCGGCCCAGAAGCCGGCACAGGACCTTATCAGGAAGTGGCAGGTTTGTAGAGTGCGGCCGTCAGTACCCCGAGCAGAATGAAAGTGATAACTCCGCCGATGAACATGTACACGATCAGGGAGAATGGATAGGGATACATGGCGTATTCGATCAGCGACGCTGGAAGCCAGGTGAGCCACGAAATGTAAATGCCGTAGCGGAATCCTTCGGCCAGCCCTTTGTTCTCGTAACCTTTTGTGAAAATGAAAACGAAGGCGAACGCGAAAAACAGATTCGCCAGGTAAATGATCCACATCATGTTCTGCATATTGGGCCGGAAGATGCTGGCATGTTCCTGATACGCTCCCGAGAGGATCATCCCGTGGAGGATGAAATTCAGGAGATCGTACACCAGCCACACGATGAGGCTAGTAAGGATGTACCGTTTGGTGTTCATGGCCTCCCTCCCAAGAAAGGTTCGTTAATTTTAATAGCACCCGTACCCCCTCAAGCTGATTTGTCCGTGCGGGTCATCCTCAGCAGGAACAGTCCAAGCGCTGCGAAAACGCCCAGCGAGATCAGATCGCCAATGCCTTCGGGCCAGTGGATGCCGATCCCTTCCGGCTTGCGCTGGGTAATAAAAGCATACAATGCCAGCAGTACGCCCATGATCCCCTCTCCGGCGATCAGTCCGGAACCGAGCAGGACACCTTTTTCTTTGCGTTCCTGCAGGATCGCATCGTTTTTGCCGCTGCGGATTTCCACGTACCGGCGCAGCAGTCCACCGATGTAAACCGGCGTCATCGTGGAGAGTGGCAGGTAGATTCCCACGGCGAAAGGCAGGGACGGGACCGACAGCAGCTCTGCCACGGCCGCCAGCGCAGCCCCCGCAAAGACCAGTCCCCAGGGCAGGTCTGCCGCCAGCACCCCTTCGATGACGGTTTTCATGAGGGTTGCCTGCGGAGCGGGAAGCGCAGTGGAACCGAACTGGAAAGCCTCTCCCAACAGCCAGACGGCCGAAGCGATGAAGAACGCCGATGTGCTCGCTCCAATCAGCTCAGTAAGCTGCTGTTTCCAGGGCGTGGCACCGATCAGGAATCCGCTCTTCAGGTCCTGGGAAATGTCACCGGCAATGGATGCAGCCACACACACGACAGTTCCCACCGTCAGGGCGGTGGCCTTCCCCAGGTCCCCGGTAATTCCCAGCAGGTAAAAAAGGGAACTGGTTCCCAGCAGGGTCACAATGGTCATTCCGGAAGTGGGATTGGAGGAAACGCCTACCAGCCCCACGATACGTGAGGAAACAGTTACGAAGGCAAAGGCGAACAGCGCAATGCAGAAGGCTCCCAGAATGCGGATAGCCAGCGGTGGTTCGGTTCCCAGCACGTGGGGTGTTACAATGATCAGAAGGATGATAACCAGGGACCCCACCAGCACAAACCACATGGGCAGGTTCTTCTCGGTCCGCACATCTTCTTCCAGTGTGACGGCTGCACCGTGTAAGAGTTCCTTCAGCCCGATTTTCAGGGACTGGTACATGGTGGGTGCGGACTTAATCACCGTAATGATCCCGGCAAAAGCGACGGCGCCGGCTCCGATGTAACGGATGTAACGCGTCCAGATCTCCCGCGGCGTCATTTCCGCGATGGTTTTCGCCGTCTCCGGGAAAAGCGGCAGGTTCAGATGTTCGCCGAAATGGGCGATGAGCGGAATGATCGCCACCCAGGATAGCAACCCACCGGCCACCATGATGGCAGCAATCCGGTAACCGAGGATGTACCCTACACCGAGAAGGGCTGGCGTGGTTTCGATGCCGATAACCGCTTTCTTTAGTCCCGGTAGCCTGATGCCTACTTTTTCGGGCCATAGGTGGAGGAACCCCACCAGCCCCTTATATATTGCTCCAACCCCGAGCCCTAGAAATACGTTACGGGCCCGGGCCCCTCCGGCGTCTGCGGCAATAAGCACCTGGGCACTGGCCGTTCCCTCCGGATAGGGCAGGTTTTCGTGTTCGCGAACAATAAGGAATTTGCGCAGCGGGATCATAAACAGGATGCCCAGGATGCCGCCGAAAACCGCCAGCGCGGTAATTTGCAAAATGGGCGGATCAAATCCCCAGAGGAAAAGCGCCGGAATGGTAAAAATAATGCCCGAAGCCAGCGATGAACTGGCCGATCCGGTTGTCTGGGCAATGTTGCATTCCAGGATGGTGGCTTTCCCGAGGATGGGCTGAAGGGCCCGAAAGAGCGCAACGGAAATCACTGCAAGAGGAATGGCTGTGCTGATGGTCAGCCCGACCCGGAGCCCCAGGTAGGCGTTAGCGGAACCGAATATGATGCCGAACAAAACACCGGCCAGCACAGCTTTCAGTGTGAAAT